>NZ_JASUSU010000001.1:0-121429 GCF_030445905.1 Oceanotoga sp.
TTAACAATTTAATTATAACCTATGGAGGTAAATATCCCTTTTAACATCGTTTAAAATTACTTTAAATAAACGTTTTTAGAATTTAGAAAGATACTATTTATTTATATATTTTGGGAGGTAAAACGATGGAGCTACAGGAAGGACTAAATTTACTGAGTTTTTTTTCTAACAGTGGATTTGCATTTTTAACTTGGCAACATATTTTGATGATATGTCTTGGTTCACTTATAATATATGTTGCTATAGTAAAACATGCAGAACCACTTTTGTTGATCCCTCTTGGTTTTGGGATGATAATGGCAAATATCCCTCCAGAAGTTACAGGAATACTTTCTGCTCCAGAAAATGGACAGGTAGGCGGATTATTATGGTATATAAAACAAGGAATGGATTTGGGTATATATCCACCTTTAATTTTCTTGGGAATAGGAGCAATAACTGACTTTTCATATCTCATAGCAAATCCAAAATTGGTTCTTTTAGGTGCTGCGGCACAAGTTGGAATCTTTATATCTTTTATACTCGCAAAGACTATGGGATTTAGTCTTGCAGGGGCTGCATCAATTTCTATAATTGGTGGAGCAGATGGACCGACATCTATATATTTATCAACTAAGTTTGCACCAGAACTCTTATCCGTAATAGCTGTTGCGGCTTATTCTTATATAGCTTTAATTCCTATACTTCAACCAGTAGTTTCAAAACTCTTGACAACTAAAGAAGAAAGATTGATAAGGATGAAAAGATTAAGAACTGTAAGTAAAAAAGAGAAGATAATATTCCCTATAATTACTACATTAGTTGTAACTCTAATAGTTCCACAAGCTTTACCTCTTCTTGGAATGTTAATGCTTGGAAATTTACTTAAAGAATCTGGAGTTACCTCAAGATTAGCAGAAGCTGCTTCAAGATTTATCTTAGATACAGTTACCATATTGCTCATGGTTTCTGTTGGTGCATCGGCTACTGCTGAAATATTTTTAACAACTCAAACATTAAAAATAATGCTTTTAGGAGCTACGGCATTTATAATAGCTCTATCTTCAGGGATACTCTTTGCGAAATTAATGAATGTTTTTTCAAAAGAAAAAGTAAATCCATTGATAGGAGCAGCGGGTGTATCAGCTGTACCAGATTCAGCAAGAGTTGCTCAACAAGTCGCACAATCAGAAGATCCTTCTAATTTCATATTAATGCATGCAATGGGTCCAAATGTTGCAGGAGTAATAGGTTCAGCAGTTGCAGCAGGTGTCTTTATAAGTATAATAGGCTAAAAATAAAATGGAGGTGCAGAAATGCCAGCCAAAAAAAGTTTTGAAGTAAACATAAACAGGAACTATTGTAAAAAATGTGGTTTATGTTACTGGATATGCCCTACAAAGACAATAGTTGCTGGGGATTTTGGAAGACCAGAAATACCAGATCACAGCAAATGCATAGGTTGTTTACAATGTGAAAGAATTTGTCCTGATTTTGCTATAAACATTGTAGAAAAAGAATAAACTATTAGGGTGGTGTAAACTTATGGGTAAAATGTATTTCATGCAAGGAAATGAAGCAGCAGCAAAAGCAGCTATAAAAGCAGGTTGCAAATTCTTTGCAGGATATCCGATAACTCCATCTACAGAAGTAGCTGAAACTATGGCGAGAGAACTTCCAAAGGTTGGAGGAACATTTATACAGATGGAAGATGAAATAGCAAGTGCAGCAGCAATAATAGGAGCTTCTTTAGCAGGAACAAAATCTATGACTGCTACAAGTGGTCCTGGTTTTTCTCTTATGCAAGAAGCTTTAGGATATGGAATAATGACAGAAACACCATGTGTTTTTGTTGATGTAATGAGAGGTGGTCCGAGTACAGGTATGCCAACTAAACCTGCACAAGGTGATATCATGCAGGTTAGATGGGGAACTCATGGAGATCATCAGATAATAGTTTTATATCCATCTACAGTTGAAGAAGTTTTTAAATATACTACGGTTGCATTTAACTATGCTGAAAAATACAGAACCCCTGTAATTCTTTTGATGGATGAAGTTTTAGGTCATATGAGAGAAAGTGTTTATCTTGAATATGAAGATGAATATCCTGAAAACATAGAAAGAAAAAAAGAAGAAGAATTAAGTGATGATGATTTATTTCATCCATTTGATGTTACTGAAGGAGTTGGAGTACAACCATTAGTTGAAATGGGAAAAACAAGATTTCATGTTTCTGGACTTGTACATGATGAAACAGGTTTCCCTGTAAGAAATCCAGATCTATCTGAAAAAATGATACAACATTTGGACACAAAAATAAGATTATATACAGAAGATATTTCTATATATGATGAATATATGTTACATGATGCAGAAATAGTTGTTGTAGCTTATGGCTCAACTGCAAGAAGTGCTTTGAGAGCTGTAAAAATGGCCAGAGCAGATAAAATACCTGTAGGTCTTTTTAAACCAATAACAATATGGCCAATTCCAACTTCAAGGTTTAAAAGAATATTTAAAAATGCTCAAGCTATAATAGTTCCAGAATTAAATTTAGGACAGTATGTGCATGAACTTTCAAAATTAAATAAAATAAATAGACATATAGAATCTTTAACAAAGACTAATGGAGAACTCTTTACACCAGAAGAAATATTAAAATCAATTGTAAAGACTTGGATTCAAATAACTGAAATGTAAATAAATTGAAATTGACAAACTCTTCGGGTATAATAATAAGGCTCGAAGAGTTTTTTAGTCTAAGGTGATTTTATGTTTTATGATATAAAATATGAAAAGTATATAAAAAATATTAATGTTGATCCTGGTATGATATATTTTTTTTATAATCTGGATAAAAGTTTTTATTATAATTTTAAAATTGACATAAAAATCTACAAAGATCCTATAGATGTTCCTGATAATATATATAGGTTTATAAAACTTACAAATTCATTTAAATCTATTTATTTAAATGAGATAATAGAGGTAAATAATATTGAACAACAAAATCTTAAAATAATAGGTAGTGCACACAGTTTAGATTTTGAATATGAAGAACTAATGTCAGATTTACCAAATTTATTGGTCAATTTGATATCAAAAACTAAAAAATTGCCAGCTTCATTTATAATGGATATAATGTTAAAAGGTAATAAACTTGCTAACATACTTTTGAATATAAACAAATTGATAGAAAAAGCATATAAACCTGAAACAGAGTTTGAAGATCTTATAAACTCAATATTAAAAATTCTTACGAGTGATCAAGGTGCTGGTTTTGATAGAGCTATTTTATTCAAAAAATATAATGAAAATTATGAAGTGATCTCGGCAAAAAAATCGATGCTTTATTTTTTTGAATATGATAAATGTAAAAAAGCTAATAAAATAGAAATGAATATACTTGAAAATAAAAACGATCTAGAATTAATAGAAGAAGATGAAAAATTTCTAAACAAATTAAAAAGTATAAAAATATCAGAAAAAATAATCAAAAAAAATGACTATATAAAAAATATACTCATAAAAAACAAATCAGAAAAACTTCCATTGAGTTCTATGCCTTTGATAACAATAAATAAACTTGGAATAGTCGGAGAACTTGCAATAATGCCCATAAAATTGAATGAAAAAATATATGGATTCATAATATGTGATAATAAATATTCATTAAATCCAATATCTGATGAACAAATAGAAATAATGGAATATTTAAAAAAACAAAGCTCTATGATTTTAGAAAATAAAATAGCTATAAATATTTTAAAAACAGAAGCGGAGATAGATCCTTTATGTAAATTTCGAAATAGAAATAGCTATGAAAAATATATTGAAAAATTAAATATAACTGATGAAAAATCTCTTGGTATAGTTATGATTGACATAGATAATTTCAAAAAAATAAATGATACATATGGACATTCATATGGCGATGAAATATTGATTAAGTTTTCAGATACAGTTAGAAAATATATAAGAAAAACAGATAATATATTTAGAATTGGTGGGGATGAATTCATAATATTTTTACATAATACAGAAAAAGAAAAGATAAAAGAAATAATAGAAAACATATTAAAAGATTTTAAATCTGAAAATACTTTTACTTTTTCTGCTGGCGGAGTTATAAAAAAAGATGAAAATATTTATAAATATCTTGAAATTTCAGATAAGAATCTTTACATATCTAAAAAAAATGGAAAAGGAATATTAACTTTTTCATAATCCAATTTTGAAAAAACGTAAAATTATGATAAAATATATAGTGAATTCTTAACACATAAGGAGGAGAGCTCAAAGATGGAAATATTAAAAGTCAGTCATTCATCAGCCCCTAACAAAGTAGCTGGAGCTATTGCAGGAGTACTATCAAAGACTGATGAAGTCGAAATCCAGGCAATAGGTGCAGGTGCAGTTAATCAGGCTGTAAAAGCAATAGCAATATCGAGAAGATTTGTAGAATCTAAGGGGAAAATATTATTCGTAATTCCTGGATTCGTAGAAGTTGAGGTGGGCTCTGAAACAAGAACCGGTATAAAATTTAAAGTTTCATCAAAACAGGTTGAAGAAATTCAAGAATGATATCTGAAAAGATAATTAATGAAATTATTACCGCGTGTAGAAATGACACGCGGTTAATTTCAATAGTAAAAGATGTTGCAAATATGGATAAAAATACGAGGTATGAATTTCGTAAAAAGGCTTCCATAGTTTTAAAAGGTAAACATAGTATTGAAAAAGAGGCTTTAAAATTTTATTATCTAGTTACTGAAGATGGGATTTCTGAAGAGGTAATTAGGAGGTTAGAAGATGAATAAACCAAAAAGTGTTGGAGGCCAGGCTGTAATAGAAGGAGTAATGATGAAAGCTATAAACACAGTAGTAGCCGTAAAAAAAACTAATGGTAAAGTGGCTGTAAAAAGAATAAAAGATAAATCATGGGGAATTATAGAAAAGATACCATTCATAAGAGGTTTTTTTGTGCTTTTACACGCGATGATAACTGGTATGGGGGCACTTTCTTATTCGGCAAAAATGTCAGGTGAAGAAGAAGAAGAATTTACAAAAAAAGATATGATATTTTCAATTATTCTTGCTTTTATAGTTGCAACATTTGGATTTGGAGTACTTCCTGTCATAATAGCAAAACCTTTTAATATACAATCTGAATTTTGGTTTGCTTTTTTTGAAGGTATAGTTAGAGGATTTCTAGTTATAGGTTATATTGCTGCAATAGCAAGAATGAAAGATATAAAAAGAGTTTTTGAATATCATGGTGCTGAACATAAAAGTGTTTATAATTATGAAAGTAACAAAGATTTGAAAGTAGAGAATGCAAGAGTTTTTACAACACTTCATCCAAGATGTGGAACAAGTTTTATATTGATAACAGTATTTGCTTCAATAATAGTATTTTCTATTTCAGGAGGTCTTGGATTCAACACTATATGGGAAAAAATTATTTCAAGAATAGTTTTGTTACCTCTTGTTGCTGGAGTAGCTTATGAGTTTCAAAGATTGACAGCTAAAATAATAGATAATCCTATAGGTAAAATTTTGGCATATCCTGGATTAATGCTTCAAAAAATAACTACTAATGAACCAGATGATGAACAATTAAAAATAGCTTTAATATCGTTAAAATTTGCTTTAGATGAAAGTTTTGATGGTGAAACTGAAGTTGAATTAAACCATTTTGAGGAAGCCGCTTAATAGCGACTTCCTTTTTTTGTAACTTTTTCTATACTTAAAAGTAATTTTTTTGTATTAAAATTATAACAACTACCGTGAACGTTACCGGTGAGGAGGTTAATTATGACAAAAAAATATATAACTATAAAAGATGTCGCAAAAGAAATGGGTGTTTCTATAAATACTGTATCCAGAGCTTTAAATAATAAGCCAGATATAAATGAAGATACAAAAAATAAAATATTAAAAAAAGCAAAAGAAATGGGATATGTAAGAAATTCATATGCTTCACTTTTAAAGTCTAAATACAGTAAAATAATAGGAGTTATAATTCCAGATAGTTCAAATCCTTTTTTTTCAGAAGTTTTTAATTCTATTGAAAAAAGTGCAAGAAAAAAGGATTATCAATTAATAGTTATGAATTCTGAAGGATTATATGAAAATGAATCAAAAGCAGTTGAAGTATTTATAGAAAGAAGAGTAGATGGCATTTTATTATTTCCAATGCAAAAAAAATATGAAGATATAAAAGGGTTAATTTCAAATAAGTTTCCAATTGTATGTGTTGGTAGAAATATAATAGGTTGGGATATGGATGAAATATATAATAATGATTTAGAGGGAGGATATCTTGCAACTAAACATCTAATAGATCAAGGGTTTAAAAATATAATAATGATTTCAGATGAACTTTTTAATTCTGCTTCAAAACATAGAATTGAAGGATTTAAAAAAGCTCTAAATGAAAATGATCTAAATTATAAAAATAACATAATTATATGTGAAAAAATACATGAAGGAAAACATGTTGAAGCAGGTTATAAAACAATATTAAAATTATTAAAAGAAAATAAAAAATTTGATGGTGTCTTTTGCTACAATGATTTGATAGCTTTTGGAGTTTTGAAAGCATTGAAAGAAAACAATATAAAAGTACCATATGAAATTGGTGTTATTGGTTTTGATGATATAAAATTTTCTTCTTTAATAACTCCTTCTCTTAGTACAATTAGAGTTAATAAAGAAAAATTAGGAGAAGAAGCTTTTAACATGTTATATAAAAAAATTAAAAATCCAAAACAAAAATTATTAAAACAAAAACTTGAAATAGAATTATTAATAAGAGATTCATCATTAAAAATAAGAGGTGATATTAATGGCTGAATTGAGATGGAATCCATTATTAAGGACATATACAATGGTTGCAGGTAATAGACAAAAAAGACCTCATATGCCTCAAGATTGGTGTCCTTTTTGTCCAGGAGAAGGAAAAAATGTTCCTGATGATTATACGGTTTTTAAATATGATAATGATTTTCCAACTTTAAAACAAAATCCAGATATTCCAGAATTAGAAGATGATGATCTTTATAGAATAAAAGAAAATTATGGTAAATGTGAAGTAATATTATATTCACCAGATCATAATGTTACATTACCTCAACTAAGTTTAGAACATATTAAAGAATTAATTGATCTATGGCAAGAGCGAAATAATGATTTATCTAAAGATGAAAAAATAAAATATGTATTTCCATTTGAAAATAGGGGTAAAGAAGTTGGAGTTACAATGCCTCATCCACATGGACAATTATATGCATATTCATGGATACCTTTAAAAATAAAAGCAGAACTTGATAGTTGTAAAGAATATTATAATAAAAATAAAAAATGTTTATTGTGTGAGATGAATAAAAAAGAAAAAAATTTTGAGAAACGAATTTTAATAGAAAATAATAATTTTATATCTTATTTACCATTCTTCACAGATTATCCTTATGGAGCATTCATAGTCTCAAAAAATCATAAATCAAATCTTTCACAATTCAATGATAATGAAAAAAGAGATTTAGCTGAAATTTTAAAATATCTTACCGGAGGATTTGATAATATATTTGATAAAATTTTTCCTTATATGATGGTTGTACATCAGAGCCCAGTTAATAGCAATGAATATAAAGATTCTCATAAATATTTCCATTTTCACATAGAATTTTATCCACCATTGAGAGATAAAGATAGAATAAAATGGTACGCTTCAAGTGAAATGGGAGCATGGGCCGCTACAAATACCCTTTTAGTTGAAGATACAGCAGAAATTTTAAGGAATAATATAAAAAAATTTAAAGATTTTTTATGAGGTGATTTTATGAAAAAATTTTATAATGAATTTTTGAAAATATATGGAAAAAGTGACAAAAATATAAGTTTATATTTTTGTCCAGGGAGAGTGAATCTCATAGGTGAACATATCGATTATAATGGTGGAAAAGTACTTCCAGCAGCACTTTCGATTGGTATATATGGATTTATAAGAGAAAGAGAAGATAATTTAATAAAAGTCATATCTATGAATATTCCAAATTCAATAAAAATAGATATAAAATCAGATTTATTTTTTTATAAAGAGGATGGTTGGGGTAATTATATTAAAGGTATAATAAAATATTTGAAAGAAGATAATTTTAATATAAAAGGATTCGATATTCTTTTGTATTCTACATTACCAGATAGTTCAGGATTATCTTCATCTGCTGCTTTAGAAGTTTTAATGGGATTTATGTTTTTAGATATGAGTGATTATAAAAATATAGATAAAAAATATTTATCAATGTTGGGGAAAAAAGTAGAAAATAAATTTCTTGGTATAAATTCTGGGATTATGGATCAATTTTCAGTAGCTTTTGGTAAAAAGGACAATGCAATACTTTTGAACACTGATAAACTTGATTATACATATATACCAACTAATTTTGGAGATTATAGATTAATGATTTTAAATACTAATAAAAAAAGAGGTCTTGGAGAATCAAAGTACAATGAAAGAAGAAAAGAATGTGAAGAAGCTTTAAATATTATACAAGAACATAAAAAAATAGAGCATCTATGCCAAGCAGATATTGAAGATTTAGAATATTTAAAAGATGAAAAAATTCTTTTTAAAAGGGCAAAACATGTAATAAAAGAAAATAAGCGAGTATATAAAAGTATAGAGGCTTTAAATAATAATAATATAAAATTTTTTGGTGAAATACTCAATAAATCTCATGAATCATTAAAAAATGATTATGAAGTTACAGGAAAATACTTAGACTGTATAGTTTCTATAGCTCAATCTCATGAATCTTGTATAGGATCACGTATGACTGGTGCTGGATTTGGAGGTTGTGCAATAGCTCTTATAGATAAAAAAAATATAAATGAATTCAAAAATTTTGTTAATAGAAATTATTTTGATGAAATGGGTTTAAAATGTGAAATATATGAAATAAAAATAGAAGATGGTGTAAAAAAATTATGCTAAAAAAATAATAACGGTTAAAAACCGTTATTATTTTAAAATTCATCTTCTTTTTTTAATTGTTCTACAATATTTCTAACATTTTGAACAGAGTCTTCTTTAGATATCAAAATTCCATCATCAGTTTCTATTAAAACTATATTTTCGAGTCCTACTATACCCACTTTTTTATTGCTATGAATAAAAACATTTTTTGAATTAAAAAGATATATATTTTCTTTTTTATCGGAATATCCTTCAAGTTCTCTTACAGAAACCCAATTTCCAACATCAGACCATGTGAAATTTGATTGTATACATTTTACATTTTTAGATTTTTCCATTAAAGCATAATCTATACTTATTCTTTCCACTTCAGGCATTATTTTTCTCAATTTTTCAATATTTTTTGGGTTTAATTCATTCATTTTATCATACATATCTCTATTATAAAGTTTCATTTCATTCATAAAAACAGATTTTTTCCATACAAACATGCCACTATTCCAAAGAAAATTATTACTTTTTAAAAAATCAATAGCAGTATCTAAATTTGGCTTTTCTCTAAATGATTTTACATTAAAAATATCTTTAGATATTTCTTCACTTTTTTCTATATAACCATAACCTGTTTCAGGTCTATTTGGTGATATACCAAAAGTTATCAAAGAATCATTTTCAGCTGCTTTTATAGCTAAGTCCACAGTTTTCCAAAAATTTATCCAATCAGGTATATAATGATCTGCTGGTAGAATTAGTACTATATCATCATTTTTCGCACACAGAGTTGCCAACATACAAGCGGGAGCAGTATTCCTCGCAATAGGTTCAAGAATTATATTGTTTTCAGATAATTCGGGTATATCATTTTTTGTGTTAATAAAATGTTTTTCAGAAGTAACCACAAAAATATCATCTTTTGAAAGTTTATGATTAAGTCTTTCAAAAGTTTCCCTTAAAAGACTTTTATTTGAGAATATTTTTAAAAATTGTTTTGGAGTTTTTGAATTGGATAATGGCCAAAATCTTTCACCAGATCCTCCAGCAAGTATTATAGCTTTCATGAAATCACCTCTATTTTATTTTAATTCAAAAAATATACCACTTAAAGGAGGTAAAGTAATATTTATAGAAAAATTTTTTCCATGCCAAGGTATGTTTTCAGAATTTATTTCTTCTATTATACCCCAATTTGATCCAGAATAAATATCTTTATCAGAATTAAATATTTGTTTATATATACCTGATTTCGGAACACCAATTCTATAGTTTTCTCTGATAACTGGAGTAAAATTAAAAATACAAACTATAAAGTTATTATTATTATCTTTTCTTAAAAAGCTAATAATAGAATTTTCTGAATCGTTTATATCGATCCACTCAAATCCAGTCGGATCAAAGTCTATTTCATATAAAGGTTTTTTGTTTAAATAAATGTTTGTAATATCTTTGAAAAATTTACTCAAATTATAATTATATTCTTCATTCAAAAGATGCCAATCTAAAGAATGATTAAAATCCCATTCCTTATATTGAGCAAACTCACTTCCCATAAATAAAAGTTTTTTTCCAGGATGTGAATACATAAAAGTATAATAAAGTCTTAAATTTGCAAATTTTTGCCATAAATCTCCAGGCATTTTTTCGATCATAGATTTTTTCCCGTATACAACCTCATCATGAGAAATGGAAAGTATAAAATTTTCAGAGAATGAATAAACCATAGAAAAAGTTATTTCATTTTGATGATATTTTCTATATATAGGTTCTTTTTCAAAGTATTCAAGAGAATCATGCATCCATCCCATATTCCATTTCAAATCAAATCCCAATCCATTATTTTCAACTTTTTGAGTTACTCCAGGAAAAGAAGTAGACTCTTCTGCTATTGTTAAAAAACCTGGAAAATCATTTTTTAATATAGAGTTTAAATGTTTAAAAAATTCAATGGCTTCAAGATTTTCTCTGCCACCATATTTATTTGGTATCCATTCGCCATCTTTACGACTATAATCAAGGTATAACATAGATGCAACAGCATCTACTCTCAAACCATCTATATGATAAATTTTTGCCCAAAAAAGAGCATTTGAGATTAGAAAATTACTGACTTCATTTCTACCATAATTAAATATATAAGTACCCCAATCTATATGTTCTCCGAGTCTTGGATCTTTATGTTCATAAAGTGCAGTTCCATCAAATCGACCCAAAGAATGTTCATCTTTTGGAAAATGTCCTGGAACCCAGTCTAATATAACTCCTATATTATTTCTATGCATTTTATCTACAAAATACATAAAATCTTTTGGAGTTCCAAACCTCGAAGATGGAGCAAAATAGCCCGTTATTTGATAACCCCATGACATATCCAATGGATGTTCAGATATTGGCATCAATTCTATATGAGTAAAGTTATTTTCTTTTAGATATACTACTAAATCATCAGCGAGTTCTTTATAATTTAAAAAATTATTTTCTTCTTTTCTCTTCCAAGATCCTGCATGAACTTCATAAACATTCATGGGTTTTTTTTTAAAATTATTTTTAGATCTTTTTTTCATCCATTTAGAATCTTTCCATTTAAAATCATTTATATCAAAAACAACAGATGCATTTGCTGGTCTCATTTCATTAAAGAATGCATAAGGATCTGATTTTAAAAGAATATCATTGCTTTGAGTCTTTATTTCATATTTATATATATCTCCAGATTTTACATTTGGAATAAAAATTTCCCATACACCACTATCTCCAAGAACTCTCATTTGATGAATTCTTCCATCCCAACCATTAAATGAACCTACTACACTTACTCTTTTAGCATTTGGTGCCCATACTGAAAATAAAGTTCCTTCTACATCTTTTATTTTCATAACATGTGCTCCAAGTTTTTCATATATATTATAATGTGTTCCATTCTTAAATAAGTACTTATCTAAATCACCAAATACAGGTAAAAAAGAATAAGGATCTTTTGTTTGCCATTTCTTCTCATTTTTTCCAGTATATAGCAATTCATATTCAAAAAAGTCATTTGCATCAACAATTATTTCAAATAAACCGTTTTCATCGATTTTTTTAAAAAAATCATTGCTAATATCACTGACAAGCTGTACCACTTCTGCAAAAGGTTGCAAAGTTCTGATTACAAATTGCTTTTTATTCATTTTATGAATACCTAAAAAATAAAAAGGATCATAATAATCAGCAGATACAAGTTTTTTTATTTCTTCCTGTCTCAATATTGGCATAATATTCCCCCTTAAAGTAGAAAGTAAACACCTGATTCTTGTGAAATTATTGATTTAATTTCAAGATTCATCAATGTAGATAAAACTATTGAAACATCTTCATTGAGTTTATTGCATATTAAATCAACTGTATTTATGTTATTTTTTATTAAATCTATTAATTGATTTTCAAGAGAATTATTTGTGTTTAATTTTTCTCCAGAAATGCTTATATTAAAAATTTCTTTTAAAATTTTTTTAGATATTATAGGTGTTGCTCCAGAATATATTAAATAATTTGTTCCATATGAATTTACTCTTGTAATATCACCTGGAACTGCAAGAACATCTCTGCCAAACTCTAAAGCATAACGTGCGGTAATCAAGGATCCACTTTTTTTTGCTGCCTCTATTACTATTGTTTTATCTGAAAAACCAGCAATTATTCTATTTCTATATGGAAAAGTGTGTTTAAAAGGTGTACTACCAGGTATAAATTCTGAAATTACAAGATTTTCATCACAAAGTTTTTCATAAAGTTTTTGATTTCCTTTAGGATAAGCCGAATCTACACCATTCCCAAGAACAGCTATAGTGTTTTTAGAATTTTTATGTACAGCAGAATCTATTCCGTAAGCCATACCACTTACAGTTGTATAATCACTTAATATTTCACAAAATTCTTCAGTTGTTTTTATTCCATAAGCTGTTGGTTTTCTCGTACCCACTATAGAAACAGTTTTTGTTTTTATAAGAGAAATATCTCCTTTATAATACAAAATTACTGGAGGGTCTTTAATAATTTTTAAATTTTCAGGATAATCTGAATCCCAAAAATTAATTATTTTGATATCTTTATATTTTTTTAAATGATTATAAATATTCAATTTTTTAGAGTTGTAGTCTTCTTTAAAAACAGGAGCATTTTCTTGTCCTTGATATATTTTGATAATTTCTTCATTACTTTTTTTAAAACATTCTCTTAAAGTTATCAAATCTAAAGTATCCATAAAAATCCTCCAAATCCTTTTTAATTCATTAAGAAAATATAAAAATTGCTTTAAATATATTATAACATATTTAATATACTTTGCAAAAAATATGAAATATTTTACATTATTATAGAAATAAAAATTATGATTAAAAATATAAATCATTAAATATATTTGTATTTTTTATAAATAAATGATTAAGAAAATAAAAGGTTTGAAGAGATTAAAATGTTTATTTAACAATAAATACTTATGAAACAAATCTTTCAATAGACCTGAAACTTTTCATGAAAATTGTTTCATGCTAAAATTTTGATGAACTATGAAAAAAGGGGGGAAACAAATTGAAGAAATTTTTTAAGATTTTTTTAGTTATAAGTTTGATAGTATTTGCTTTTAATCTATCTTTTGGAGAAACTTATGATAGAAATGAAACTTTTGTTGCTGGTGGGGGGTTGTGGAATACACCAACTAATTGGAATCCTTTTACTCCATGGAATGCTACAACTGGAACCGTTGGATTAGTATATGAAACACTTTTTACTTATGATCCTCTTTCAAATAATTTGAAACCATGGCTTGCTGAAAAAGGCGAATGGATATCAGATAATGAATATCTTTTAACTCTAAAAAAAGGTATAAATTGGGCCGATGGAAATACTTTTGATTCTAATGATGTTTATTTTACATTTGATATTTCAAGAAAGTATGAATTGAGTTATTCAAATGTTTGGAATTATGTATCTGATGTTGAAATAATTGGAAAATATCAAGTTAAAATAACTTTTAAAGAATCAAGATATCATGAATGGTCATATTTTTTATATCAGCAACCTATAATGCCACATCATATATGGGAAAATATGACACAGAAAGAATTACTTGAAACAGCTAATAAATATCCAATGGGAACTGGTATGTATAAATATGATGGCGTTGGTGCCGATAGAATGATTTGGATAAGAAATGAAAATTGGTGGGGAAATAATTTGTTCGGAAAGCCTGCACCTAAAAGAATTGTTTATATGCAAATTTCAGGAAACAATGTTTCATTAGGAATGCTTATGAAAGGTGAATTGGATATTTCGAATTTCTTCATACCTGGTGTACCAAGAATAAAGTCTTTATATAATTTAACTACATATTATAAAGAAGCTCCATACATGTTACCTGAAAACGTAGCGATATTATTTATGGATGTAAACAAAAAACCTATGGATGATTCTAATTTTAGAAGAGCTGTATCTTTTGCAATAAATAGCGAGATGATAGCAGAGAAAGTTTATGAAGAACAAGTTCAACCAGCAGGATCTACAGGACTTATACCTATTGATTCTTGGAAATCTTATATAGATAAAGATATAGAAAAAAATTATGGATTTAATTATAATCCTTCAAAAGCAAAAACAATTTTAGCTGAAAATGGCTATAAAGATATAAATAAAGATGGTTATGTAGAAACACCAGATGGAAAAACAATAAGTCTTGAACTTGTTGTGCCTAATGGCTGGACAGATTGGATGGAAGCGGCAAAAATAATAGCATCTGGATTGAGAGAAGTTGGAATAAATGTTAATGCAAAATTCCCAGATTATTCTGTTTTTCTATCTATGAGACAAAAGGGTGGATTTGATATGCTTATAGATAATGCAAGTTCAAGTGTATCTAAAACACCTTGGACATATTGGAATTGGGTAGCTTCAAATAGAATATATACAAATGAAATAACTCAAGGTAATTGGGGAAGATATGAAAATAAAGATTTATTTGATTTGATTATAAAATTTAATTTTGCAAAAGAAGGATCTTCAAATAGTAAAGAAATAGCATCAAATATAGAAAAAATATTATTAGAAGAAATGCCTTCAATACCATTATGGTATAACGGTATGTGGTTCCAAGGTTCTACTTCTTATTGGACAAACTATCCAACAGAGGATAATCCTATAGGTTATCCAAGTACTTGGGGGGGAAAATGGCAAATAGGTGGTTTAAATATGCTTTTAAATATGAAACCTGCCAATTAAAATAACAGGCTCCTCGGAGCCTGTTTTTATTCAATATTGAAGGAGGATAAAATGGGTAAATATCTCAGAAAAAAAATAATTATATATATGATAACTTTTTTCTTTGCTGTTACATTAGATTGGGCAATTCCAAGATTTATGCCAGGAGATCCTATATCTATGCTTCTTTCGAGGTTTAATGGTCTTGAAAATAGTAGTGAGATAGTTAGAAGCACTTTTACTAGATCTTTTGGACTTGATCAACCATTGTTGACTCAATATTTTAGTTTTTGGAAATCCTTGTTTACAGGTGATCTCGGTATAAGCATTTACTTATATCCAAAGAAAGTTTCAGAAATAATTTCTCAAGCACTTGTATATGATATTTTGCTTTTAATACCTGCAATACTTTTAAGTTGGGTTGTTGGTAATAAACTTGGAGCAAGATCAGGTGTAAACAAAAAAGTTGATAATATAATGATGCCATTTTTTTATGTTTTAACATCTTCGCCTTATTTCTGGTTTGCCGTTTTATTAGTGTTCTTTTTTGGAGTTAAGTTAGAGTGGTTTCCAATCAATGGAGCATATAGTAATATAATGGTCCCAGGATTAAGAATGGATTTCATATTGGATTTTTTACATCATTGGATTTTACCATTTTTATCACTTTTTATAGTTATGTTAGGTGGATGGGCAATAGGAATGAGAAATATGATCATTTATGAAATGGGTTCAAATTACTCAAAATATATGGAATCATTGGGAAGTTCTGAAAAACTTATAAGAAAATATGCATTTAGAAATGCAATACTTCCACAAGTAACAGGTCTTGCACTTCAATTGGGAACTATAGTTGCCGGAGCATTTACAACAGAAATAGTTTTTTCATATCCTGGAATAGGTTATACGCTTTTGAAAGCTATTTTAAATCAAGATTATTTTCTTGTTCAAGGCTGTTTTTTATTCATTGTAATAGGAGTATTAGTTGCAAATTTCCTCGTAGACATAGTATACATGTTAATAGATCCACGAGTTAGATTTTCTTTCTCTGGGGAGGTTTGATAAAATGAGTTTTATAGAAAAAATTAAAAAAAATGACAATTTATATTTTGCATTGAGGAATAAAAAAGTTATAATAGGGATTTCAATATTTTTATTCCTTTTAATAGTAGCAATTTTTGGTCCTTTAATAGCTCCTTATGATTATGAAGAGTTTGCAGGGCAACCATATTTAAGTCCTTCATTAGAACATTTTATGGGAACGAGTATATTTGGGAGAGATATATTTTCTCAAGTTATTTATGGACTTAGATCTACTTTTGTAGTTGGTTTTATAGGAGGTACTATAGGAACTATAATAGGCTTGATAATAGGTTTTTTTGCAGGATATAAAAGCGGTTCTTTTCTTGATGAATTATTGATGATGATGACTAATATGTTGCTTGTAATACCAACAATAGCTTTATTAATAATATTATCGGCATATTTACCTTATAGAGGTGTAGTTACTCAAAGTATGATAATTGGATTTACATCATGGCCTTGGGTTGCAAGAGCCGTACGTTCACAAACTCTATCATTAAGAAATAAAGAGTTTGTCAATCTTTCAAGAATTTCTGGAGCATCATCTTTTAAAATAATAAAAGATGACATAGCTTATAACATGTTTTCATATGTATTTATGGTTTATATTTTGCAATTTGCAGGTGCAATTTTGACTTCTGTTAGTCTTGATTTTATAGGATTAGGTCCTACAAGAGGAATTTCATTGGGACTTATAATGCAAAATGCTGTGAATTGGAATGCAATACAATTAGGTCTTTGGTGGTGGGCTATATTACCAGGAGTTATATTGACTGTTTTAGTGACTTCTCTTTATTTTATAAATACGGGACTTGATGAAGTCTTTAATCCTACATTGAGAGAGATGTGATTTATATGAATGATAAAATACTTGAAGTTAAAGATTTGAAACTTTATTATAAAACATTAAGGGGATATGTCAAAGCTATAGATGGAATTGATTTTGAAATAAAAAAAGGAGAAATATTAGGTGTTGCTGGGGAATCTGGATGTGGTAAATCCACTCTTGGAAATGGATTAATTCTCTTGAAAAAGCCTTTAAATTATATATCTGGAGAAGCTATTTTAAATGGAACAAATATTATGAATTTAAAAAATAAAGAAATGAATAAATTAAGATTTAAAAATTTATCTATAATACCTCAATTTGCTATGGATGCTTTTAGTCCAACTAAAAAAATAAAAATATTTATTTCTGATATAGTTTCTCAGCATGGAATAAATCCAGATAAAAATTTTTTTGACAAAGTAAAAGAAAGATTGAGTTTAGTGAACTTATCACCATCTATTTTGGATAATTACTCAATAGAACTTTCTGGAGGTATGAAGCAAAGACTTGTAATGGTAATATCAACTCTTTTAGATCCGGATTTGCTAATATGTGATGAAGTTACTTCAGCTTTAGATGTTAGTTCTCAGAGATTTGTTGCAAATATGATATCTGATTTCAGAGATAGAAAAATAATCGGATCTGCCATGTTTATAACTCATGATTTATCAATATTATACCAAGTTGCTGATAGAATAATGATTATGTATGCTGGTCATGTAGCAGAAATAGCGGACTCTGATATCATAATAAAGTCTCCAAAACATCCATATACAAAAGCTTTAATATCTTCATTACCTAAAAACAATGTTCAGTATATTAATGAAAAACTCAAAGGAATAGAAGGTACACCTCCAAATCTTTTGAATATAGGAGACGGTTGTAGATTTAGGTTTAGATGTAAATATGCAACAGAAATATGTTCTAAAGAAACCCCAATTCAAAAGAAAATAGATGAAAATCATGTAATTTCTTGTTGGAATTACAAACAGATCGAAGGTGATAAAAATGCCTAATACTTTGATGAAAGTAGAAAATTTACAAAAAGATTTTTCAATAGGAATTTTATCTAAGAAAAAAATTCATGCAGTTAATAATATTACATTTGAAATAAAAAAGGGAGAGATAATATCCCTTATAGGAGAAAGTGGAAGTGGAAAAACAACAATTGGAAAACTCATATTAAGATTATTAAAACCTTCATCAGGGAATATTTATTATAAAGATAAGGATATAAATTTAGAATATAAAGATAAAAGAAAATATTATAAAAAGGTTCAAGGTATTTTTCAAGATCCATTTGCATCATTTAATCCGCTTTTTAAAATAGATAGAATATTTGATATGATATTTAAAAATTTTATTGGAGAAAGTAAAAATAAAAATGAGAAAATAAGGGATTCTTTAGAATGTGTTGGAATGAATCCGGAATTCATATTGAAAAAATATCCTCATCAATTAAGTGGTGGTCAACTTCAAAGACTTTTAATAGCAAGAGCTTTGATAATGGATGTTGATGTTCTAATTGCTGATGAATTAATAAGTATGTTAGATGCATCCACAAGAATAGATGTTTTGAATCTTCTTGCAAAAATATGTAAAGAAAAAGGTATGGCTGTATTGTTTATAACACATGATCTTTCACTTGGATACTATATAAGTGATACAACTCTTATAATGCATAAGGGTAATCTTGTTGAAAAAGGAGAAACATCTCTTGTTTATAATAATCCAATTCATCCATATACAAAAATGCTTTTAAAGTCTATACCGGATATAGGAAACAAATGGAATAAAAATGAAAAATTTTTACCAGAAGATATAAATAAAAAAGTAGAAGAATTTTATAAAAGTTCAAAAGATAAAAAGGGATTTATAGAAGTTGAAAAAAATCATAATGTTTTATTCAGTTTATAGATATGGAGGTATTTAAATGTACAAGTTTGAAAAAGATTTTTTATGGGGATTTTCTATTTCAGGATTTCAATTCGAAATGGGAGATAAATCTGGTAAATATATAGACAAAAATACAGATTGGTATAAATGGGTTAATAATAGTTTGAATATAGAGAATGGTATTGTTAGTGGAGATAAACCTGAGGATGGTCCAGATTATTTTAACTATTATGAAGAAGATCATTCATATATGAAAAAGATGGGTTGCAATATATTAAGACTGGGTGTCGAATGGTCTAGGATTTTTAAAGAAAGCACAAAAGATATAAAAGTTGATATTTTAAGAGAAAAAAAGGATATAATAGATATAAAAATTACTGAAGAAACTATAAAAGAGTTAAAGAAAATAGCGGATAAGAAAGCTATAGAAGATTATAAAAATATTATGAATGATGCCAAAAATAAAGGAATGAAAATATTTTTAAACTTATGGCATTTCACATTACCGTTATGGATACATGATCCAATAAAAGTAAATAATTTAAGACAGGGCCCTTTTGGATGGGTTGATGAAGATACAATAATAGAGTTTGTAAAATATGCAGCATTTATGGCTTATGAATTTGATGAAATAGTTGATTATTGGAGTACTGAAAATGAACCTCAAGTAGTTTCTTCTTTGGGATATTTGAATTGTATGGCTGGATTTCCTCCTGCTATAATGAATGAACTTTATTATATCAAAGCATTAAAAAATCAAGCACAAGCACATGCAAGAGCTTATGACTCGATGAAAAACTATACAAAAAAACCTATAGGATTAATATATGCTTTTACTTGGGCGACAACCTTAGATGAGAATAAAAGTATATGTGATGAAGCAATGTATAAATCTGCATATTATTTTATGGATATGATAACAAAAGGAGTATATAAAGAAAATTTTGAAGATGAAAAAAGATATAGAAAAGATCTTGAAAAAAGATGTGATTTTATAGGAATTAATTACTATTCGAGAACAATGTTTGAAAAAACATCTCATGATATAAAATCAATTTCCGGATATGGGCAAAGTTGTGTTGGAATGAGTAAATCTAAAGATAATAGACCGGTTTCTGATATTGGTTGGGAAATATATCCAGAGGGATTAAAGGAATTACTTTTAGCCTTAAAAGAAAGATATAATAAACCTATGATAATAACAGAAAATGGATTATCAGATGAAGAAGATATCTCTCGAAAAAATTATTTAATAAGTCATTTAATAATGATGAATGAAGCTATAAAAGAAGGAGCAGATGTTTTTGGTTATCTTCATTGGAGCTATTCAGATAATTATGAATGGGCAAAAGGATTGAATAAAAGATTTGGCATTATAAGTATTGATTTTAAAACTAAAAAAAGGACACCAAGACCTTCTTATTACATATTTAAAGAAATAATTAAAAATAATGAAATACCTGATGATATGATTGATTTTGCAAAATTTCCATATAATTATTTAAAATAAACTCCGAATTTTTTCGGAGTTTTAGGTTATATTTAAATAGAGGTGAAAAAATGACAACGCTTAGAGATATTTCAAAATATTCTGGAATTTCTATAACAACAATATCAAGAGTATTAAATGGAAAGAAAAATGTTTCAGAAGAAACTAGAAAAAAAGTTTTAAAAATTTTGAAAGAATTTGGTTATACGAGAACAGATATGTTAAAAAAATCATCAAAAAAAACTATAGGAGTATTAATTCCAAATATTAGAGGACAACATTATAATATAATAGTTGATGGTATAGAAAAACAATTATTGGAACAAAATTATGAAATGTTTTTAACTACAACCAACAGTCTTTTAAAAAAAGAAGTAGCTGTTTTAGATGAACTTCTTTTAAGAAAAGTAGATGGAATAATTATTTGTACATCTAAAGAAGATGAAAATTATATAGAAAAATTAATAAATTCTGCTATTCCAGTTGTAGTTGTTGATAGAAAAGATAGTGAAATTCAAATAGATTCAGTTAGCATAGATAATTATAATTCTGGATTAAAAGCAGTTGAATATCTTTATAAAAAAGGTCATAAAAAAATACTCTTTATTACTGGAGATAAAACAATTTATTCTTTTTCTGAAAGAAAAAAAGCTTTTATTGATTATGCATATAAGAAAAAAGATCTTGATATTTATTTTGAAAAAGGTGGATATAAAGCTGAACATGGATATAATGCCACAAAAAAGTACTTAGAAGATGAAAGAGATAGAGTTACAGCCATATTTTATACTAATGATTGGCAAGCAATGGGAGGAATAAAATGTTTGCATGAAAAAGGAATCAAAATACCTGAAGAAATATCTGTAATGGGTTTTGATGATGATTTTTATTCAGCTTATACATATCCCGCTCTTACTACTATAGCTCAGCCAAGAACAGAAATAGGTGTTAATGCTGCAAATTTATTAATTGAAAGAATAGAGAATAGATGTAAAAGTGCAGTTAAAAGAAAAATATTATTACCCACAATTTTAAAAGAAAGAGAATCTGTAATTAAAATAAAAAGCCTTTAAAGGCTTTTTATTTTATTAATTTATAGAATTCGTCTTCAGATAAATATATTGGTGAATATTGTGAATTTAATTTTTCTATATTCTTCATAAAAGAGTTTAAATGGTTTACAGAACCTTTTTCAAGATTATTGAACACAAATATTATATCTTCATTATCTATATAATTTAAAGAATCTCTGATATCTTTAATATCTAATTCTTCAATCATGGCTCCAATTTTTAAAGCATCAATATATGAATTGCTTCCTTTTTCGATTAAATCATTATAAATGTTTTGTAATTCTTCATTTTCAAATACTCCAGCAGAGTTTATAAAAGGATCTTCTAAATTATATTTTTCTATAATATTTTTTACAGAATCTGTATGTTTTTGCTCGCTATTTGAAATATTATAAAAAATTTTTGAATTATATAGATTGGCAAAATAGTCATAAACATCTCTTGCTAATTTTTCTTCTTCTCTCATTAATAAAATAGCATTTATTTCATCAGAACTGAGAGATTCTTTTGAAGTAAAAATATTATTAGTCTCCGCAAAGAAAATACTTAAAGTAAATAAAACAATTAATAAAGTAAAAATTTTTTTCATAAAAATCGCCTCCTTTGAATTTTGTTTCTTATATATATTATTATATATATTATTTAAAGGAAATATAAAATAAAAAGTAAAAAAATGTGATTATATATAAAAATTATGTGATAATAGTTAAAAATATAATAATAATAAAATGCGATTTATTATGAATCACTTTATACAATAATTAAAATTTTCACAATATTATTGAATAGATAAAGCTTCTTTCATATATTAATACTATAATTAATATGATATATAACACTATAATTTTTTGAAAGAAGGGTTAAAAATGGTTAGTTCTGGAGAAATACTTAGAAAGATAAAAAGTATAAGACCAGATTTAATTATAAATAATTATATTTTTGATGCTCGTCACGAAGATTTTTATAAAGCTATAATAAATGATAGAGAAGTATTTAAATTTGCTAAGCAAGAGCTTAATGGAATGGAATGTGTTATAAAAAATAAGATGAAATTATCTGAAAAGATAGAATTTAAAATACCAAAAATTCTTGAATATAGAATCTCTAAAATGGATATACTTGATAATTATTACTATTATAGAATAGAGGGGAATCCTATAAAAGAAAATAAAGATATTTATGAAAAAATACTTAAATCTTTATCTCAGCTTCATTCGGTTTCTCCAGAAATATTAGATTATAGAATACCTCTTAGAAATTCTAAAGATAAGATAATAGAAATTTATAAAGAAGCTAAAAAAGAAGTTTTTCCCTATTTAAAAAAAGATGAAATAGAATATTTAAAATATAATTTTGATAAATTCATAGATTTAAAAAATGACATTCAAATAGGTTGTAAATTAATTCATGGAAGTTTAAATAAATTTAAAATATATGAAAATGAGAATCAAGAAATTTTTTTAGATGATTTTGATGGTATAAAACTCGGAGATCCAGCATTAGACGTTTATCCGATGATAGATGCATTTGGAAAAGAATTTCTTGAACTTGCTTACAAAAATTATGATAAAAAACTTATAGATAAAGCTATATTTTATAGTAAAATAAATAAATTAAAACAAAAAATAATTATAAAAAAAGAAAAAGATGAAGAAGAATTTTTAAAAATAATAAAAAAATTCGCATAAAGCATTACTTTTATAAGTAATGCTTTTTTATTTATTAAGAATAGAGTTAGAATTATTATTAATATAAATATTTTATAATATATAATAATTTAACAAAAAATAACTTGACCTTCCTATCGGGGGAACATTTATAATTTTTATAAATACTTTAGGAGGTGTAATAGGATGAGAAAATTAAAAGATTTTAATCGTAAAGAAATCAAAAGATTCAACATGAGAAATAATATTATTATTTTGAGGCTAACTTTTTATTTTTTAAGTAAAAAAATGATTGAAGGTGATATTTAATGTATAGTATAGGTGAATTTTCATTAATCTCAAAATTATCTAAGAAAACTTTGAGATATTATGATGAAATAGATTTATTGAAACCTTGTGAAATAAATAGAGATAACGGGTATAGATATTATGATGAAAAACAGTTTATATTATCAAAAGAAATTCTTAATTATAAAAACTTGGGTTTATCATTAGATGAAATAAAAAAAATAATATATAATTCAAATATAGAAATTTCAAAAATATTGAATAATAGATTATTAGAAATAGAAGATCAGATAAAAATATTAAAATTACAAGAAGAAAAAATAAGAATACTGGTTTCTGGAGAGTATAGTAATACGGAATATAATTATAATATAAGTTTTGAAAAAGTTGAGTTTAAAAGTGGCTATATTTTTAAAATTAAAACAAATATAAAAAATAATGAATATGGAAAAGAAATAGGTTATTTTTATGAAAAAATAAACAAAAATAATATTGAAATAATTTCAAAACATATGATGAAAATAGATTTAAATAGAGAAAAAAACGATTTGGAAATTTTTGCATTTTCAAAAAATAAAAATCCTTACACTGAAAAATTTGAAAGATGTGATGCTATAAAAGTTTTATGTGAAAATTTAGAAGATAAATCAATATATTATAAATCTTTATTTGACTATTCCAAAGATAATGATATAAATATAAAATTTATAATAGAAGAATATTTTGTTATTAGAGGAAAAATTAGATTAAATATATATATGTGTTATTAGAAAAAGTTATGATAAACAAGAAATTCTATATAAATAAAACCTTGACTATAAAATATCCTTAGTCAAGGTTTTGATTTTTTTAATTTAAATAGAATTATTTAAGCATTTTTTATTCAAAAATTTCTTTATAAAGAATGCAAACCATATAGCAATTACTATACCTTTTAACATACTTGTTAAACTTATTGTCCACCAAACACCATTTAAGCCAATCTGATTTGATAAGAAAATAGCTATAGGAATTCTCAAAGATGTGAATATTATACTCACTAAAGAAGGTGGAATTGTATTACCAAGACCATTGAAAGCTCCCATCGTTGTTATTTCAATTGTCATGAGTATTTGAGAATAAGCTTGTATTCTTAAATAATCAGCACCTTCAAATATAGCTTCAAAATCTCCAGGAATGAATAATGCAAAAATATTATCTCCAAGAAAAAGAAAAAGCATTGTGGCAAAAGCACCAATACTCATAGATATAGTTAAAGCTGAAAAATATCCTTTTAATATTCTATTAGGTTTATTGGCCCCATAGTTTTGACCTGTAAAAGAACTTAATGCTGTAGCTATACCACCTGCTGTCATCCAAGAAATAGATTCTATTTGAGCACCTACTTTTTGTACAGCAATTGCAACGGCACCCCATTGTGATATTATTCTTGCTATATTCATGGAAATGAATGCAAAAAGTCCATTCTGTAAAGCTACTGGAAATCCAAGTTTTATGATTTTTAAAGCATGAATTTTATCAGGCATTCTAAAAAAACGCATAGTATTTAAAGGATATCCTTTAATATTTACTTTATATAAAAATAAAATAAAAACAAACATTTGAGATAAAACAGTTGCATAAGCTGCACCAGCTTCATATAATTTAAATCCATATATGAAAAGTGGATCAAGAATTATATTCATAAATAATCCATAAGTATTGTATTTGAAAGGGGTTGTACTATCACCATAACCATTTAAAATTCCAGTAAAAACTGGATTAATAAATGCAAAGATCATTCCATAACTTACAATATTTAAATATCTTATAGAACTTTCTACTACATTTTTGTTGGGAATATTAAAAAAATTTATTAAAGGAGCTTTAAAAATAATTAAAAATACAGAATAAATCAAAGCTAATATGAAACCTATAGTTAAAGCATTTTGAGCATATAATCTTGCATTTTTCATATCATTTTTTCCAACAGACTGAGAAACAGTTATTTCACTACCTGTTTTTGGCATAAGAGAAAGAGAATTAGAAAACCACATAAAAAAACCAGCAGTTCCAACTGCTGCTACTGCATTACTTCCCATTTTACCAATCCAATATATATCTGTTAAATTATATGCCATCTGTAAAAAAGATGTACCTACAATTGGTAAGGAAAGTTTAACCAATGACTTAAAAATGTTTGAATTTGTTAAATCAACTTTTTTGTCTTTCATATCTTCACGCACCTTGCTAAATTTATTATTATGTTTAATATAAAATACTATTTTTATATTAAATATAGTACGGACAAAATATAAATAATTCGTTAAACGAATTAAATTTAATAAAATCTTATTTATTTTGATATAATTGAATAAATTTATTATAAAAAATATTGGAGGAAAATATGTCAAGACAATCTAAAGCTTTTATAAATCTCATATTTGTTACTTTAATATGGGGCTCAACATTTCCAATACAAAAAATAGCGATACAAGGCATGTCTTCTTTTGCTTTTTTAGCGATAAGATATTGGTTAGCGGCTATATTAAGTATATTAATTTGGAAAAAGCAATCTTTTAAATACGGATTTATAATAGGTATATTTACTTGTATAGGTCAAACAACACAAACATATGGTCTACAATTTACAGATGCTTCTAAAAGTGGTTTTATAACATCTCTTTATATAATATTTGTACCGTTATTTTCGTACTTAATAGAGAAAGAGAAATTAAAGAAGAAACAAATAATAGGATTACCTATAGCTATAATTGGTTCTTATATGCTTTCTGGAGGAATAAAAGGATTCAATTTCGGAGACTTTTTAACGATTATCTCTGGAATATCTTTTGCAATACAGATGGTTTTAATGACTAAATATTCTAAAAAAGTATCAGAAACATCTTTATTAACCTGGCAATTTGTAGCAGTGGCAATATTAAATACAATTTTTTCTATAGGAAAGAATTGGAATGTAAGTATATTTGCTATGTCTGCAAGTATTTATATGGTATTAATTGCAACAATATGGACTACACTCGCTCAATTGAAATATCAAAAAGTGGTTAGTACAAATACAACAGCTTTAATATTTATAGGAGAGCCTGTTTTTTCAGCAGTATTTTCATTCATAATTTTAAAAGAAAGATTTTCATTTATGCAATGGATCGGTGCTTTAATAATGATATCAGTTTTAATAATGATATCTGTAAATTGGGTTAAATATAAAAAAACTAGATCATTCAGTAACTAAAAATAAAGAGGTAGCTTTAAAAGCTACCTCAATTTGAAATCACCTTATCTGTAGTAATCAAACTACCACCTCCCTTACTTTTAGGGATTAGCGCGCAATATTTCTCATCCGGATATATATATTATATCATTAAATTTAATAAAAAGCAAATATTAATGAAATTAAAAGCATTTTTTGTTATTATAATCTTTGGAGGTGTTTATTATGAAAAAAAATTATTTTGTATTTATTTTTATTTTGCTATATCCTATTTTTATTTTTTCATTAAAAGCAGATAACCTTATGATCTTTGGGAAGGATATCTTTGATTTTGATGAAGTAAAAAATATAAGTGTGATTTTTAAAATGGAAAAAAAAGATTTTAGAGATTATGATTATTTTGTAGAATTTAAAGCTGATTTTGAAAAGAGAGATTCAAAAATATTCAAGATGAAATATGATGAAACTAAGGTTTCAAATAATTTTTCTGAATTAGTAAATGAAGAAAATTATATTCAAAGAGGTACTGAATATATCTTAATAAAAGAAGAAGAAATATATAAATTTAATTTGAATTTTTTTCAATTTATTAAACAAAATATAAAATCGAGCCAAGTTTTAGATTTTTATACTATAGCTCTTGATACAATATATTCATATTAATATAACTTGATTTTTTATTAAAATATGTGTTATAATAAAAATAAGGTGTTATATAAAACTAATACACTATAATGGATAGAGGTGATAATATGAATAAAAGACTTTATAAATCAATATCAGACAGGAAAATTTCTGGAATTTGTGGTGGAATAGCTGAATATTTTAATATTGATCCAACCATAATTAGATTATTATTTTTTGCATTAATTTTTGCTGGAGGTTTTGGAATAATAGCTTATATTGTTGGAATGATAATAATACCAGAAAAAACTATTATATATGGAGAAAAAAATTTTAAAGAAGATTTTAAAGAAGATTTTGATTATAAAAAAAAATATGAAGAACAAAACAAAGAAAATTTTTAATTATATTTTTTATATTTATTAATATGGAGGTGTGATGTATGAACAGACTTTATCGTTCTAAAACAAATAGAATTTTTGCTGGTGTATGTGGTGGATTGGGCGATTATTTTAATGTTGATCCAGTTTTAATAAGGTTAATATGGTTTGCATCTATTTTTGCTTGGGGAACTGGATTATTAGTATACATAATTGCTGCTATAATAATTCCAAATGAACCAATAGGTTATACAAGAGAAAGAGAAGAAGAATATAGACAATACGGTTCTTTTAATCAAGAATCAACAAAAAATTCTACATCTCAAAAAATTAATAATAAAGATGAAGGAAATCCAGAAATTTTTAAGGCTATAGTTGCTATAATAATAATTTTTGTTGGAGCATCATTACTCTTTAATATATTCGTACCTTTTGATTTTTTTGCAAAGGCTTGGAAAATATTGATAAGTATAATATTAATATCACTTGGAGGATATATGATGTATTCTTCTGTTAAGGGGAGAAAATGATGAGGGCGATAATTGGTCTTTTAATATTATTGATAGGAGTACTTTTACTAACTGGATTTTTTAATACTGGAATATTGTTTAGAATGATATTTAATTTTTTTAGACTGTGGCCGATCTTTTTCGTTTTCATAGGAATCTCAATTTTGTCAAGTATAAAAGGTTTAAGATGGATGAAATATGTGAATTATTTGCTTGGTATATTTTTTGCAATATATATAGTTTTTATGCCTCTTGAGAGCAGATTTTTTGATTTTAATTCGGAAAATAGAAACTTTGAAATATTGAATACAGAGAGTAAAAATGTAGATATAGATATAGATTATCCATCAGTAGTGCTTGCGATTGAAGTAAAAGATATAGACCAAATATCGATTGAATACGATTCAGATGATTTAAAACCAGATATAAAAATTCTTAATGATAAAATAAAAATAGATTATGATGATAATTTTCTTAAAGGAACAAATAGATATATAACCTTGGTTTTACCAAAAGATAAAAATTACAAAATAGATATTGATAGTGCTTATGCAGACTTAAGAGTTAAAGATAATTATTCCAGTATAAATGAAATACATTTTGATACTGCGATAACAAGATTACATTATGAAAATCAAGGAGATATGAAATATCTTAAATTAATATCAAATTCAGCAATTTTTAAGGCTGATATAGATGTTTTAGAAAATACAAGATATGATTATAATAAATCAACGGCAATATTTACAAGAAATATAAATGGAATGAACAGAGATAGAGATATGCCACAACTCTATTTAGATATAAACACTGCAATTTCGAATATTGATATATATTAATTAAAGAATGATTTTCATTGTACTTTAATGAAAATCATTTTTTTTATTTATTTTTTGAATTCTATCACATCACCTAATAATTTTATAGTATTATTATTTATTATAAGTCCGCCTTCATTAGTTAAAGCATATACTTTTTCAACTTTTTCTTTTAAAGCTCTTTTTATAGAATCATTTTGAGATTTAGTATCATTATAATGAACTTCTATCATGAAATTACTATTTATTAATTTTAATCCATCATAATAGTTGAATTTATCATATCCAAAATTTTCATCTGGAGAAGCAAAATATTCATTAAATTGCATCAATGCTCCAGCACTTGCACCTATTACAACTTTTGATTTTTTAATAGAATTCACAAGATTTTTTTTAATAATCCTTTTTACAGCTTTTTCTGTATAACCTCCAGTTAAAAATACAATATCAGATTTTTCAATTATACTAATCATTTCATCATTATTCTGAGCATAGTAATTTAACCATTTTATATTATTTTCTTTAATATTGAAATCTAAAAATTGTTTTATTATTATATTATAATAGCTTCCAGTTTCTTTTGAATAAGCTTTTTGCCATTCTGTATCATTAGAAATTTCATTTTCTGAGAATGAAAAAGGAATTATAACAACATTATAATCACTATTTAAATATTTAAAAACTTCATTCTTTATCCAATTTTCATTTAATCTATATTCACTCAACAGTATATTTACCATTAAATCACCTTCTTATTTTTAAAATTAATATATATATGATAACATAACTTTATAATTTTAAAAAAATTATAAATGGAGAAGATAATTATGAATGTTATAAGGGGAGCTACATCGATAAAATTTAATGACTATGATTCTATAAAAAAAAGTATTTTAGAACTTTATAATGAAATATTAAATAAAAATAAAATAGAAAAAGTGTATAGTATAATAGCAACAGTTACACCGGATATAACAGCCTTTAATCCTGTAACTTTTTTGAGAAAAGAATTTAATTTAAACGATGTAGCATTTATGTGTGTACAAGAAGCAATGTTTGAAAATTCACCAAAAAAAATTATAAGGCTTTTAATAAATTGTGAAAGTGAAACTTCTAATTTCATTTATTTAAATGAAGCAAAAAAATTAAGACCAGATTTAATGGGAGAGTAAAATGTCTAAATTAATAGTTGAAAAAAAAGATAAATTTGAAAAAGGTATAGATATAAAAATAGATACTACTATTATAAGTCAGAATAATATGACTTTTATAGCAGGTCCTTGTTCTGTTGAAGATAAAATAATCATGGATGAAATTGCTCACTTTTTAAAAGAACAAAGTGTTTTTTTTATAAGAGGAGGAGCTTATAAGCCAAGAACTTCACCATATTCATTTCAAGGTTATGGTGTAAAAGGTCTTGAGATAATAAGAGAAGTTGCAAATAAATATAAATTAAAAGTTGTAACAGAAGCAAATAGCGAAAAAAATTTAGAAATGGTGAAAAAATATTCAGATATAATACAAATTGGTTCAAGAAATTCACAAAATTTTGAATTATTGAAACAAGTTGCAAAAACTGACAAACCGATACTTTTAAAAAGAGGTTTTATGAATAATCTAGAAGAATTTATTTATTCAGCAGAATATATAGCAAAAGAAAATAATAAAAATATAATATTATGTGAAAGAGGAATAAGAACATTTGAAAATTCAACACGTAATACATTAGATATATCATCAATTCCTCTTTTAAAACAAAGAACAATTCTTCCAATCATCTCTGATCCAAGTCATGCAGCTGGAAGAAGAGATATAATAGAAGAATTAACTTATGCTTCTATTGCTGCTGGAGCAAATGGAATAATGCTTGAAATACATCCAAAACCTGAAATTGCAATATCAGATTCAAATCAAACGATTGATTTTAGAACATTTGAAAGAATATATAAAAACTCTCAAGCCTTATTTAAAATTATTCAAGAGGTTAATCATGAAAAGTGAGAAAATACTTCCTTTAAAAAAAGTAAAAAAAATTATATATATTCCTTATGATAAATCTATAACACATAGAGGTCTTATATTTTCAGTTATATCTAAAAATAAAAGTGTTATAATAAATCCTTTAAAAGCTTTAGATACATTGAGTACATTAAAAATTCTAACAAAACTTGATTGTAAAATAACAGAAAAAAATGACTACTTAGAAATAATTCCACCAAAAAAAATACTTTCTTTAGTACCACTTGATTGTGGGAATTCTGGAACGACTGCAAGACTTATGATTGGAATGTTATCTTCTTTAAAAGGTTCTTTTCAATTGATAGGTGATGATTCTCTATCTAAAAGACCTATGAAAAGAATAATAGAACCAATATTAAAAAATGGTGGAGAAATAATATCTGAAGATAATTTTTTGCCAATAATTATAAAAGGTAAAAAAATAAAAAAAATAGAATATGATTTAAAAATTGCAAGTGCACAAGTTAAAAGTGGTCTGATACTATGTGGTTTAAATTGCAAAGAACAGTCTATTATACGGGGAAGAATAGATAGTAGAGATCATACAGAAAGAATATTGAGTGCTTTTAATTGTGATTTACAAATAAACTCAAAAAATATAATAATAAATCCTTCGAGGCCAAAAGATATAGTACTAAAAATCCCTGGAGACTTCTCATCTGCTTCTTTTTTTATAACTCTTGGTGTTCTTCATAAAAATGCTGAAATAATATTAAAAAATATAGGATTAAATCCTTCAAGAACAGGATATTTAAATATTTTAAAAAAAATGGGTGCGGATATAGAAATAAATTTAAAAGATGATATAGAACCTTATGGAGATATAAAAGTGAGAAGTTCAAAATTAAAAAATGTGAATATACCTAATGAAATTATTCCTAATATCATAGATGAAATACCTCTATTATCACTTTGTGGAGCATTATCTCAGGGTGAATTTAAAATAAATGATATATCAGAATTAAGATTAAAAGAAAGTGATAGAATAAGATCTATAACAGAAAATTTTAAAAATATAGGTTTAAAAGTAATTGAGAAAAATGAAACTTTAATTATAAAAGGTGATCAAAAAATAAAGGGAGGAATTTTTAACTCTTTTAAAGATCATAGAATAGCAATGCTCGGAGGAATTTGTGGTTTGCTGAGTGAAGAAGGAGTTGAAATAAAAGATTCTGAATGTGTAAATATATCTTTTCCAAATTTTTTTGATATAATAAAACAATTATGATCAGAGGGTGATTAAAATTAAAAATAAATATAAATATGCTCTTATTCAATACCCAAAAAAACAGTCAATATCTTATAAAATTTTAAATGAATATTTTAAAATTATGAATTTCGATTGTGAATATTTTGATCTAAGCCTATCAAAAGATATATTTGAAAGGTATATAGCTAAGATATTAAATAAATCAGAAGGTTTAAATATAACAGTTCCTTATAAAGAAAAAATAATAGATTATATAGATCCTGATCAAGATGTGAAAAATATAAAAGCTTGTAATTTAGTATATAAAAATAAAGGTTATAACACAGATTGGATAGGTTTTTATGAAACAATAAAAGATTTTGACTTTAAAGATAAAAATATTTTGATTTTAGGTGCTGGAGGAGCTGCAAAAGCTATAATTTATGCTTTATATAAAAAAGGAATAAAAAATATAGATTTAATAAATAGGACTTATTCAAACTCTTGCATATTAAAAGAAGATATGAAACAATTTATAGATATAAACACATATAAAAAAGAAAAAATAAATGAAATAATTTTAAAAAATAATTTTTTAATAAACTGTACATCTGTTGGAATGTATGATCAAAGATTTGAATTTAATTATAATCTTTTAAGTAAATATAGTTTTATATATGACATAGTATATAAAGATACAGAACTTATAAAGTATGCAAATAATAAAAAAATAAATAATAAAAATGGTTTTGACATGTGGAAAAATCAAGCAATAGAAAACTTAAAAATATGGAAAATATATGATAATAAATTTGAAGGAGTGATCAAATGTTTGAAAACATAAAAATGGTACTGTTTGATTTAGATCATACTTTGTGGGATTTTGATAAAAATCATGAAATCGCCTTAAAAAATACATATGATAAATATATAAAGAAAGATATAAACTTCGATGAATTACATTTATATTATAATAAAATTAATCATAAACTTTGGGAAAAATATAGAAAAGAGCAAATAACTCAAGTTGAACTCAGAACTCAAAGATTTAAAATTGTTTTTGAACATTTTGATATAAAACTTGAAGATAAACTTAAAGAAATAGATGCTTTTTATCTCAATTCATTATCAGAACAAAAAGAAACGATAAATGGAAGCTTTGAGATAATAGATTATTTAAATAATAATTATGAAATAGGAATTTTGACGAATGGGTTCGAATCGACTCAACATAAAAAAATGAAAAGTTCAGGACTTGATAAACACTTTAATTTTATTATAACTTCTGATAAAGCAAATGCTTTAAAACCAAACAAAAAAATATTTGAATATACTGCTTCAAAAGCAGGACATGATATAAAAGATATAGTATATATTGGAGACGATTTTGAAAATGATATACTCGGGGCTTTAAATGCTAATATGAAAGCTATATGGTTTGATCTTTATAAAGAAGGTAAAAAAGATAATATAATAAGTGTTCAAAATTTAATAGAAATAAAAAATATACTTTAATACAGCTTTTAATTAAGCTGTATTTTTTTAAATAAATTTATTGTATAATAAATTTATGGTAGGTGATAATATGTTTAATATTGAAATAGCTGGAGATTCTCATGGGAAGTATATGATGGGTATTATAAAAGGAATCCCAGCTGGTATCAAATTAGATTTAAATTATATAAAAAAAGATTTAAAACTCAGAAAAAGTACTTATGGTAGAGGAAAAAGAATGAACCTTGAAGATGATGATATTTTAATCAATTCGGGAATTTATAATGATTTAACAACGGGAGCACCAATAAGTTTAATTATAGAAAACAAAGGGAAAAATACTGAAAATAAAGAACGTTTTATACCAAGGCCTGGTCATGGTGATTATACGGGATATAAAAAATATGGAATTAAAGATTTAAATATTTATACTGAAAGAAACTCTGCAAGATGGACAGTTATATTAACGGCAATAGGAAGTATATGTAGACAGATACTTGAACTTTTTGATATAAAAATATCTGGATATACAAAGTCGATAGGTTATTTAGAGGATAAAAAAGAATATAGTTTTGAAGAAATAGAAGATTATTCAAAGAATAATCTTTATATATTAGATGAAGAATTTTATGAAAAAGCTATAAAATATATAGATGAGATAAAAGAAGAAAAAGATTCAATCGGTGGGAAAGTAAAAATAATATCAAAAAATGTAATTCCTGGGCTTGGAAGCTATTCAGATTACTTTAATAAAATAGATTCTAAAATAGGAAAATATTTCATGTCGATTCCTTCAGTAAAAGGTGTTTTGATTGGAAAAGACAAGTTTAAAGAACTTGGAAGTGATTATAATGATGAATTTATTTTTAAAAATGAAAAAATATCAAGAAAAAGTAATAATGTTGGTGGTATAGAAGCTGGATTAACAAATGGAGAAGAAATAGAAGTTGAACTATTTTTAAAACCTATTCCTACAATACTTAAAAATATGAATTCTGTAAATTTAAAAAGTTTAAAAAATGAAAAAACTTCTTATATAAGATCTGATAATGTTATTGTATCTTCTATGGTTCCTATAGGAATATCAACTATGAGTATTATAATATTAGAAGAAATATTTAATAATTTTGGAGATGATAATATAGAATTTATTAAAAATAGATATTTTGAAAAGAAGGGATTTTAATGGCTTTTTTTATAGTAGGCATGATGGGTTCAGGAAAAACTACTATTGGTAAAAAAATATCTAAAATATTAAATATGAAGTTTATAGATATGGACTCTTATATAGAAGCACTTGAATCTAAGAGCATAAGAGATATTTTTAATGAAAAAGGAGAAATATATTTTAGAACACTTGAAACAAAAACCTTAAATCTTTTGAAAGATAAAGAAATAATAGTTTCATGTGGTGGTGGAGTCATTTTAAAAAAAGAAAATAGAGAAATATTGAAAAAATATAAAACAGTTTTTTTAGATACAGATCTCCAACTGATAAAAAATAGAATGAATTCTAAAGAAGAAATAGAAAAAAGACCTCTTTTAAAAAAAGAAAGTATAGAAAATATTTTTGAAAAAAGAAAAAACTATTATAATAAATTTAAAACTTTCAAATATGATATTAAAACTGAAGATAATTATATAATTTCAAGAATTATAAGGTATTTTTTAGATGAAAATCAAATTATTTCAGAAGATAACTCTATACAAAATTATAAAATAATTCTCAATTATAAAGTCGAAGAACTTGAAGATACTTTTATAATGAGCGAAAAAGTTAATCAAATTTATGGCAAAAAAATATCAAAAAAAATAATATTAGAAAATGGTGAAAAATCTAAAAGTATAGAAAATTTTCAAAAGATAATGAATTATTTAGTGGAAAAATCTAAAAATAGATCACATACCCTTGTGGGATTTGGTGGAGGTACTATAACAGACATAACAGGTTATTCTGCATCTGTTTATAAAAGAGGCATGAAATTGAAATTAATTCCAACTACTTTATTGTCTCAAGTTGATGCAGCAATAGGAGGTAAGAATGGTATAGATTATAAGGGTTATAAAAATATAATAGGTACATTCAAATATCCAGAAATTACAATCATTGATCCTCTTTTTATTTTAACTCTCGATGAATCAGATTATATACAAGGTTTAGTAGAAGCTTTTAAAATAAATCTTTTATCTGGAGAAGGATTTGAAATATTTGAAAAAGAATATGAAAATATTTTAAATAGAAATATAAATTCTGTTTTAAAGATTATAAATAATAGTATAAAACAAAAAATAAATATTGTAAAAAAGGATTTTGAAGATAAAGGAATAAGGAATATTTTGAACTATGGACATACTCTTGGCCATGCTTTTGAGTCCATAACGGGGAAACCTCATGGTTTATCTGTTGCATGGGGTATTAGAAAAGAAAATGAAATTCTTAAAAAAAAGGGTATAATGGATGATCATACTTTTTATTATATAGATAGAATTCTCATAAAAATTGTTGGAGAAGAACTATTAAATATAAATATAGAAAGCAAAAATCTAAAAGATTTTATAATAAATGATAAAAAAATAAATAGAAATAAAATAAATTTAATTTCTATAATTAAACCTGGAAGTTATGAGCTATTAAATATAGATTTAAAAGATTTTTTGGAGATGATATGATGATTTTAATTATAAATGGACCAAATTTAAACATGCTTGGAAAGAGAAATAAAAATATATATGGTATAAATACGTATGAAGAATTATTTGAAAGTTTAAAAATATGGGGATTAAAAAATGAAATCAAATTAGAAATATTTCAAACAAATCATGAAGGAAAAATAATAGATAGAATTCAGAAAGATGATTTTCAAGCTCTTATAATAAATGCAGGAGCTTATTCTCATTATTCTTATGCCATATCTGATGCATTAGAAATAATAAAGAAAATCAAAATAGAAGTACATATTTCGAATATATATGCCAGAGAAGAATTTAGACATAATTCTGTTATATCAAAAAATTGTAATGGAGTTATATCTGGAATGGGTTTTGATGGCTATTTTATGGCTCTTGACCATATAAAAAAAGTTTTGAAAGGAGATTTTTAATGAAAAAAATAGAACTTTTATCACCAGCTGGAAATTATGAAAAACTTGAAATGGTTTATAATTACGGAGCAGATGCTGCATACATAGGAGGTAAGTTATTTAATTTGAGAGCTTTTGCTGATAATTTCAATGATGATGAACTTGAAAAAGCTGTAGATCTTGCACATAAATTAAATAAAAAAATATATATAACCTTAAATGTAATACCTCATAATGAAGATCTCAAAATTATGCCAGATTACATAAAATATTTAGATTCTTTGAATATAGATGGAGTAATAGTTGCAGATATGGGAGTTTTTCAAATAGTAAAAGAGAATTCTGATATTCCAGTAAATATTAGTACACAGGCAAGTAATACAAATTGGGCAAGTGTCAAAATGTGGAAAGAACTTGGAGCAAAAAGAGTTATATTAGCCCGTGAAGTTTCAATAGATGAAATAAAACAAATAAAAGATAAAGTACCAGATATAGAATTAGAAGCTTTTGTCCATGGTGCAATGTGTATGTCAATATCAGGAAGATGCTTATTAAGCAATTATTTAACAGGAAGAGATGCTAATAGAGGTGCTTGTGCACAGCCATGTAGATGGAAATATTATTTAATGGAAGAAACAAGACCTGGAGAATACATGCCTATAACTGAAGATGAAAATGGAACATATATAATGAATTCGAAAGATCTATGCACAATTGAGTTCTTAGATAAAATGATAGAATCAGGACTTGACAGTTTAAAAATAGAAGGAAGAATGAAAGGTATATATTATGCAGCCACAACAACAAAAATTTATAGGCAAGCTATAGATAAATATTACTCAGGAAATTGGAATTTTGAACAAAAATGGTTAGATGATTTAATGACTATAAGTCATAGAAATTATACATCAGGTTTTTATTTTAAAAAACCTGGAACAAAAGATCATAACTATGATTCATCCAGTTATAAACACACACATAAATTAGTTGGTAAAGTGATAAAAGATCTTGGAAATGATCATTACTTAATAGAAATAAGAAATAAATTATCAGTGGGAGATCAAGTGGACATAATAAAACCATTAGGAGATCCTATACCTATTAAATTTCCTAAAATGCAAGATAATAAAAATGGTGAAAATATAGATACAGCTAATCCAAATACCATTGCAAAAATAAAATCAGATATTAAATTATATGAAAAAGATATAATCAGAAAAAAAATAAAAAAGGTTCAATGAGAAATCATTGAACCTTTTTTGTCAATAATTTAAAGAAAATTTTAAAGCTCTATCTTGAAGAACTTTTGTTAACCAAGCATATAATGGAACATGTATAGCCTGTCCTACTATTCTTGGAATTACAGTTACTGTCATAGGTACATTGAATAAAATTTCTATGAATAAAGGAACTAAAATTATAGAAGTAGCGATTTGTCCTATTGCTATCGAAAACATTAATGTGAAAAAATTTTTTTTGTTTTTAAAAATATGAACATAAAAAATTCCTGGAATTACTCCGGTTAGTATAGAAGTCATAACAAATTGAGGCATAAATGGTCCCATAGGATTTATCAAATAACCCATTATATCTGCAACACCACCAACAATTCCTCCCATTACAGGACCGAATATTAACCCTGCAAATATTATAGGAAATCCTCCAAATCCAATTCTAACTCCTTCTATAGAACCAATAGCTATTCTTATACTCAAAATTCTTGTCAACACGATAGAAAGTGCTATTAGTATGGCAGCATAAACAACTTTTCTGGAAGATTTTAATTTTACCATGTTTCACCTCCTTTTCTCAGCTATTAGGCAGATTACTCCCACCAAAGCTAAAGAAAAGGATATCTCTACTTTGGTGACAGCGGACGCGATGTCGAACCGCAGCCATTTAAGGGCATTTCGTCACAGGGCAACGTCCCATCCCTGAGCACTAAAACGCATGACATCTACTCTGCCACGAATAAGATAATTCTATCATAAAATGAAAAAAATTTCATAAATTAAATTGTAAATCTTATATTAATTTTATAATGAAAAAACTTGTTTTCCTTCTATAAATACTTTTTCTGCTTTTGCTTTTAAATCGAATGGATGATTTGACCATAAAACTATATCTGCTTTTTTACCTTCCTTTAGTGAGCCCACTTCATCATCAATTTTGAGAATTTTTGCAGGATTTATGGTTAACATTTTTAAAACATCATCTTCTTTTGCACCATATCTCATAGCTAATCCAGCATTTATATTAGCATGTTCAAGATGAATAACTGGATGGTCACACATCATGGCACAAAGTACATTATGATCATTAAGAATTCTTACAGAATCATAAGTAGCATCTTTTAATTCTAATTTTGTTCTAAAGCCAAATATAGGACCTAATATCAAAGGAACGTTTTTTTTGCTAATAAATTCTGGTATTTTATAAGCTTCAGTAGCATGTTCAATTATAAGGTCAAAATCAAATTCTTCAGATAATCTTATAGCTGTTACAATATCATCTTTTCTATGTGCGTGAATTCTTGCTGGAATTTCTTTATTTAATACTTTTTCACCTATTTCAAATTTTATGTCTATATCAAAATCTTTATCTTCTTTTAAAGCTTTATTTTTATTTTTCATATAATTTTTTACTTTTATAAAATATTCTCTTATCAAAGCAGCATTTCCAAGTCTTGTAGAAGGCATTTTTCCTTTTGAATCATAAACTCTTTTTGGATTTTCGCCTAAAGCCATTTTTAAACCGGAAGGTTGCTTTATTATCATTTCATCTAATATATTTGATTTGAACTTTAAAATAGCCCCTTGGCCACCTATTAAATTGGCACTTCCTGGTACTACATTTACAGTAGTTACTCCCCCAGCTAAGGCTCTTTTTATCGCGGCATCATCCGTTATAAAAGCATCGATAGTTCTAACTTGAGGTGTTATAGGATCTGTCATTTCATTTCCATCTTGATGTGCTCCTTCTCCAACTCCTTCTTCAAAAACGCCAATATGAGAATGTGCGTCTATAAAACCTGGAAGTAAAAACTTATTTTCTGCATCTATTATTTCATCGGCAGAATCTTTTATTTCTTTTGAAATCTTTTTTATTATATCATTTTCAATGAGAAGATCTCCTTTAAAAGGCTCTTTTTCAATAGTTACAATTGTAGCATTTTTAAATAATATTTTCATAATAATTCCCCCTTGAATAAAGTTAAAATAAATATAATGAAATTATATCAAATTAAAGTTAGTTTGACAAACTAATATTTTTAAAATTATCATAAGAAGGTAATTGATATATTTTCAATTCAAAAGCTTCAATTACAGAGTATATATATTCAAAAAGTTCAGATTGCACACCTTCATATTCTACCCAAGATTTTTCTTTAGAAAAAACATAGATTTCTAAAGGTAACCCATGTTCAGTGTAATCAAGATGTCTTACAATATATGTCATTTTAGTGTTGAATTTATTGTTATTTTCAATATAATAAACTAAGTATTTTCTAAATAGTGTCAAATTACTAATATGTTTTATTTCCATACTTTTAAGAAAATTATTTAAGAAATCACTCAAATAATTTTTAGACTTCAAATTATCTATCTTATCTTTATCAAATAATTTTATACTCTCAAAATCTATATAAATACAACGTTTAATTCTTCTTCCACCGGATTGTTCCATACCTTTCCAATTTTTAAAAGAACTGTTAATCAATGCCCAAGTAGGAATATAAACAAGAGTTTTATCCCAATTTTGAACTTTAATAGTATTTAATGTCATTTCAATTACATTACCATCAGCACCATATTCGTTCATAGAGATCCAATCACCTTTTCTAATCATTTTATTAGCTGTTAATTGAACATGGGCAGATAGTGAAAGAAGTGTATCTTTAAAAATAACAAGTAAGACCGCTGTCAAAGCACCTATACCACTTAATAAATAAGTAAAATTTTTATTTATAAGTATTCCAAGAACAAGTATTCCACCTAGAGAAAATAATACTATTTGAATTAATTGAATAAATCCTTTTATAGGACGATACTTTTTAGAATCTGATTCATATATATCAGATATAGTTCTCAGTATTCCATTTATTGTAAATATTATACTTAAAACTATATAAGAAATTGCAAACCTTTTAAAACCTTCATTGAATACCGAAAAAGTAGATGAAAATGAAAGAATAACAATTGCAGGGGCAATATGTCCTAAAGAATGAAATACTTTTTTCCTAAATAAAATATCATCCCATTTGAACTTGGATTTTTGAATTATTTTTTCTAATATTTTCATAATATATTTATTAGTTATTAAATAAGCAATATATGAAAATATTAGCATAATACCAAATACTATAATATTACTTAAAAATCCAGAAAGATTTTCAGATAATTTATAGCTCAATAAAAAATCATTTATCAAAGAAAACATCTTATCAACCTCCAAATTAATTTTATCAAATATATAATATATAAATATTAAAGTTTTTTTAATGTATTTGATTTTAATTTTATATAAACTATTTTCAAATAAAAATTTACGATTATAATTATTTTGCTTTATTATGGTAAAATAATATATGCTTTAAGTAAATATGAGAGTTGATTCATCACAAAAAGTAATTAAAATTTAATTTTTGTTTATTTTTAAAATGTATACATCTTAAAGTCAGAATTTAAGAGTAATATCAAAAAAATGTCATATTTTTTTACAAAATTTGACTTGAATTTATTTTTATTTATGATAAAATTAGAAGTCCCTATAAAAGCTATGAGTTAGAATATATATTTGTTCTTTTTTTCTCTTTTTCAAAAAATATATACAATCTATATTTGTAAAAAAAACATTAATTTAATATAAAGAATAATATTAAAAAATAAAAAATAGGAGGTATTCTTATGGGTGCTATTTTTCAACTGGCCGGAATAATTGCCGGAGCCTTAGGAATAATTTTTACAGTATTTTTAACTTTTAGAGTTTTGGAAAGAGATCCTGGAAATGAAAAAATGAAAAAAATATCTGAAGCTATACAAATAGGTGCAAAAGCCTTTTTAATTTCTGAATATAAAATATTATACATAATTGTTATAGCATTTTCTTTATTTTTAGGTTTTTCAAATTCTTGGGAGATGGCTGTAGCATTTATTTTTGGTGCAACATTATCGGTATTATCGGGTTTTTTTGGTATGAATATTGCTACAAAAGCTAATACAAGAACAGCTCAATCTGCAACAAAATCTTTATCTAAAGCATTAAAAGTTGCATTTAATGGTGGAGCTGTTATGGGAATGACTGTAGCATCATTGGGACTTTTTGGTTTAGGCGTTGTTTTCTTTTTAACCAATGGAAATACTGTAGTTATGAGTGGATATGCTATGGGAGCATCTTTTGTTGCACTTTTTGCCAGAGTTGGCGGAGGTATTTTTACAAAAGCAGCAGATGTTGGTGCAGATTTGGTTGGTAAAACAGAGGCTAATATACCAGAAGATGATCCAAGAAATCCAGCTACAATTGCAGATAATGTTGGCGATAATGTTGGAGACGTTGCTGGAATGGGTGCTGATCTATATGAATCTTATGTAGGTTCAATTTATTCAGCTTCTGCTTTGGGAGCTTTAACTTTCTCAGCTAAAGGTGCTGTTTTTCCATTTTTAATAGCATCTTTTGGAATTATTTCAGCAATAATCGGTATTCTTTTTGTTAATCTTAAAGTTAAAGAAAATGATTCTATAGATCCTTCTAAAATGCTTCATGGAGGAACTTATATTGCTAATATAATGGAACTCATAGCTGTATTTATTTTATCCAAAGTTATTTTAGGATCTTATAAAGCGGCCATTGTAATAACATTAGGTATGGTGGTAGGAATCTTAATAGGTGGTATAACTGAATATTATACAGCTAAAAAACCTGTTATAAAACTTGCAAAAACAGCGACATCAGGTTCTGCACCTTTGCTCATAAATGGGATGGCATTAGGTATGGAATCTACAGCTATTCCTGTGATATTAATATCTATTGCTACAATTGTATCTTTTAATATATTAGGCCTTTTTGGAATAGCTCTTGCAGCTGTTGGTATGCTTGCTACTCTTGGAATAACTCTTGCAATAGATGCTTATGGACCTATTGCAGATAATGCTGGTGGTATAGCAGAAATGGCAGGATTGGATCCAGAAGTTAGAAAAAGAACAGATAAGCTTGATTCAGTTGGTAATACAACAGCTGCTATAGGAAAAGGTTTTGCAATAGGTTCTGCAACATTAACCGCTTTAGCTTTATTTTCCACATATATCCAAGTGGCTAATGTATCAATAGTAGATTTAAATGATTCGAATGTTTTTGTTGGTGCTTTAATAGGGGCAATGCTTCCATTTTTATTTTCATCTCTTGCTATGAAGGCAGTTGGAGACTCTGCTAATATAATGGTTATAGAGGTTAGAAGACAATTCAAAGAAATTCCAGGTTTAATGGATGGAAAAGCTGAACCTGATTATGCAAAATGTGTTGAAATTGCAACTAAAGGGGCATTAAAAAAGATGACATTGCCTTCATTACTTGCGGTGCTTTCTCCTGTAATAATTTATTTTCTTTTAGGAAAAGTAGCTGTTGCTGGAACATTAGCTGGTACAACAGTAGCTGGAGTTATGCTCGCAATATTTATGTCAAATGCAGGTGGTGCTTGGGATAATGCAAAGAAATATATTGAAACTGGAGAATTTGGTGGAAAAGGCTCGATGTCTCATAAAGCTTCTGTCATAGGAGATACAGTGGGTGATCCATTTAAAGATACAGCCGGACCAGCTATAAATATACTTATAAAATTAATGTCAATCGTTTCTATAGTAATAATCCCAATTCTTATTAAGTTTTTTGAGTAAAGCCATTTAAATGAGAAGTAAATAATTATATTTACTTCTCATTCTATTTAATGCTATATATTTTATTTTTGCTAATATTGATTTTTCGTGATAAAATGATAATATGAGATGCTTTTTAAAAAAGTTATAGGAGGGATTTAATATGAAAAGAGTAGCTGTCCTAAATGTTGGAGGCGATTGTCCCGGTCTTAATGCGGTAATAAGAGCGTTAATAGTAAAAGGTGCACATGAAAATATAGAAGTTATTGGAGTTTATGATGGTTTTAATGGTCTTGTTAATGATAAAATGTTTATTATGACCAAAGAACATGTTTCAGGTAGACTTCCAGAAGGTGGTATAATTTTAGGTTCTTCTAAGTTTGATCCTACAAATAATCCAGAAGATTTAAAAAAACTAAAAGAAAATGTAGAAAGATATCAAATAACATCTCTCATATTATTAACAGGTCATACAGGATCAAGAATATCTTTAAAATTGAAAGATGAAGGTATACCTTGTTTAATAATTCCAGCAACTATAGATAATGACCTTGTTTGGAGTGATTTAAGTATAGGTTTTTTAACGGCACTTCAAACTGTTACAGATTCTTTGGATTCACTTCACTCTACTGCAAGTGCTGGTCATAGAGTAATTGTTGTTGAAGTTGGTGGAGATGAATCTGGTTGGTTGGCAACTATAGGTGGAATGGCTGGAGGTGCTGACTATATAGTTACTCCAGAAATAACTCCAGAACCTGAGGATATTCTTTTAAATATTAAAAGAAGATATGAAGTCGGTAAAAAATTTTCTATAATAGTTGTTGAAGAAAGAAGTAAACTTACAGACGAAATTTTAAAAGTTGCAAGTAATATATCACCAAATATAATATCAAAAGCTGAAATAGTTGCTGAATATATAAAAGAAAAGATGGGTGATCAAATAGATGTAAGAACTGTAAATCTTGGTTATTTACAGAGAGGTGGATCTCCTGTATCATTTGATAGATTCTTAGCTTTTAAATTCGGATTTTCAGCTATAGAATGTATAAAAAAAGGAAAGTCTAACATAGCTTTAGGCTTAAAGGGATTTGAAATTTTAGAAGAACCTTTAAGTGAAAAAGTAACTCATAATAAAGCTGTTAAAGAAAATATATATGAAATGGCAAAACTATTCTTTTAAATAAAAATGAGACTGTAAATAAAAATTACAGTCTCATTTTTTTATCATGAAAAATCTCCAAAAATTTCTTATATATATTATGGTTGGAATTGCTATAAAAATACCGGCAAGTTGAAACAGTTGTCCGAATAACAATATTGCAACTAATATTATATACCAATGTATTTTTAAAGAACTACTTTGAATTTTAGGCGCTATAAACCATATTTCAGCTTGGTTTACAACTACAAGAATAGCTATTACAATGATAATTCCTTTCACACCATGTGTTGCAAAACCCAACATTAACATAGGAATTGCAGCTATGACAACACCAAGATAAGGTATAAAATTTGTAATCCAAGCTAAAACTCCAATAAAAAAAGCTCCAGGAATTTTAAATATATAAGCTCCTAAACCAACTAATAATCCAATAATTAAAGCATCTAAAGCTTGTCCTTTTATGAAAGTCTCAAAATCAGTTATAGTTTTTTTCATAAAATTTATACCATTTAAAGTATCTACTGGATATAATTTCCAAAGATTATTATTTACTCTTCTTTTCAAAGTTCCCATAATAACGGTAGTGATTATTATTATTACAGATCCAGCTACTAATGAAGGTATAGAAGTTACTATATTATTTAATATATTCAAACTGAAAGATGTTATTGTAGATTTAAATTCATTTAAAAATTGAAAAAACTCATCTGGAATTTCTAATGTAGTTTCTTGTGAAGAAAAATCTACGCCAGAAAGATTTTCAAATATTATTTTTCCTTGATTTATTATCACTGGAAAAAAATTAGATATAGCATATACTACGGCAGATATTACCAATGTATAGGATATTATTTTAGCTAAAACAGGGTTTATTTTTTTAGATAAAATTTTTTCTGGTTCTTCAATTATGGTTGCAAAATATACTCCAAGTATCATTGCAAGCATTATCGTAGGTGCTAATTTGAATAAAATTAAAATTATACCAAAATAGATCAAACTTAATTTTCCAGCTCCAGATATCATAAATTTCACCCACTCATAGTTTTTTTCTTTTTTTCATATATAAATCTCTTATAAGACTTAACTCAGCTTTATAAACAGGATCTTTAAAGTTAGCATAAGAAAATTCTAAATCTTTCCATTCTCCGTAATTGTACATTAAAGTTATTTCAGCATAAATACCTTTTCCAATATATAATCTATTTCCCCAATGTTTTGTACTTGCAAGTACAAACTGAGTGTGATGAACATAACCAATATCAATATTTACCTTTCTTCTGCCATCTATTGAATGTTTTGATTCAATTTTATTAGATAATATTTTTGCATCTGCAAGAAATGAAGGTGAACCAAGATTTTTAAAACTTATCATTCTTCCTTCTATTTTTATATTTTCACCCATTTCCTTATTATAGTATGTTGTGAATCTTTGAAAATCTATAGGTTTAGATATATAATCTATTTCGCCAAAAATGTCTTCAAGTTCTTTAATTATTCCATATTCGTATAACCAAAAATCTGAATTTCCTGCAGTGAAAACATGCACTGTATAATTTACAAGATCAGCTTTTTTAATTTTCCCCATCTGTTAACACCACCTCAAAATCATCTAATTTAATATTGTATTCATCAAAAGGAGATTTTATTTTTACAGTTCCAGTGTTATTTAATATTTTTATTTTTTTATTTTTTTCAAGAATAATATTTTTATATTCATTAGGTTTAAGTTCTATGTCTTCTACTACTATTGTATTTGAAGATAAATTTTGTATGTTTATACTTATATTATTTTTAGATATTATATTTTGATAAAACATCATTTCACCATATATTTTGTATATATATATGCAAGTTATTAAAGAAAAAGTAATGAGAATTAGAATAAAAAAATTCTTTTTATTTTTAGAAAGAAATTTAATATCTTTTTTTTCTTTTTTTAGTTTTTCAGATTCTTCTGGAAAAAAAAGGATATTTTCATCCAGTATTATATTTAATCTACTGCATATATCATCTATTTGAACCTTGCTATATCCATCTAATTTATTATTTATAAAATCTTGAAGCATATAAGCAGGCATTTTTAATTCTTTTGATAAACTTTCAAAAGAAAAATCTGAATTATCTATTAATTTTTTTAAGTCTTTATTGAATGTTCCTTTCATTATATCACCACCAATTAATTTTATCATATTTAATAATATTTTCCATTATTAATTGGTAAAACAAAAATTAAAAAAACATATTTAAATAAAATTAAAATGCATGGTTTCTTTTTAAATGAGAAACCATGCATCTTTGTTGATTAAATTTTAATTTTTAAATTTATAACTTTTTACTTTTTTTAAGCATATTTATAACTATTGGACTTGCTATGTATAGAGAAGAGTATGTACCTATGACTATACCTATTGTTAAACCAAAAGCAAAAGGGGCCATTGCTCTTCCACCAAGCATGAGCATCAAAAATACAACTATAAATGTTGTTATTGAAGTATGTAAAGATCTTATTATAACATCATTTATACTCTTATTAACTATTACTTCTACAGGTCTACCTCTTAGATTTTTAAAGTTTTCTCTTATTCTGTCGTATACAACTATTGTATCATTCAATGAATAACCAGCCAAAGTTAAAAATGCAGCTATTGCTGATACATTTATCTCTACACCAAATAAAGAATAAAAACCTAAAACTATGATAACATCATGAGCTAGGGCTAATAAAGCACCAACACCAAATGCAAATTTAAATCTTAAAGTTATATATGCGAGTAACATTACAAGAGAAATTATTATAGCATACCAAGCAAATGATTTAATTTCTTTTGATGCAAATCCTGAAACATCGTTGAATTGAAGAATTTCAATTTCTTGATTCAATTCTTTTGATAAAGAGTCTATAAAAGCATCTTTTTGAACTGTATCTTCAAATGAATCTTTTATAGTAACAGAGAAGAAAAACTTATCTTCTTGTCCTTTTATTGGATCTAATTTTACTATTTTTGCAGTTGCATAATCAGGGTCTATGTTTATCATATCATTTCTTATATCTTCTATAGATATTGAGTCATCCATAGAGACTGTTATTTCTGTACCACCTGCAAAATCTATACCATATTCAAAATTTTTAGTGAATGATAATATTAAAGCTGCTGCAATTAAAACTGTAGAAAATAAGATAAATCCTTTTCTTTTTCCTACAAAATCCCAACCTTCTCTTTCACCTTTTTTTGTGAATTTTTCAGGTTTTATAAAATGTGAAGTTCCTTCGAGTATAGTTCTTGAAACAACAAGATTTGTAAACATAGAACCAAGAACACCAATTATGAGAGTTATTGCAAAACCTCTAACTGCTCCTGTTGAGAAATAATATAAAATTATTCCAGCAATTACAGTTGTTAAGTTGGCATCAAATAAAGTTGAAAAGGCTTTTTGAAATCCAAATTTAACAGAAGTTAAAGGAGGTCTACCCATTCTGAGTTCTTCTTTAATTCTTTCATATATTATTACATTTCCATCTACAGTTGTACCAAAAGTTAGAATTATACCAGCAATACCTGGTAGAGTTAAAATTGCATTTGTCCAACTCAATATACCTGTAAGAAGAATTGTGTTATAAATCAATGCAATATCAGCTATTACTCCCATCCAACCATAGAATATGATCATATAAATCATAACGATTGCTAATCCAATTATTCCGGCTTTTATAATTGTATCAACTATATCTCTTCCTAAAGTAGGTCCCAAAGTTCTTTCTTGGAATTTTACAAGATCTACAGGAAGATTTCCAGATTTTATAAGAGCCGCAATATTTTTAGCTTCTTGTATTTCTTGAATTCCTTCTATTTCAGCTCCTCCTTGAGTTATTTTTGTATTGACTACAGGAGCTATTATAACTTTATCATCAAGAATTATTGCGAGTTGTTTATTTATTAAGTTACCAGTGGCAAGTTCAAACTTTGTTGAACCTGCAGAACTAAAGTTCAAATGAACAACGGCACCAGAACCTCTTGTATTAAGACCTGGTTTTGCATCTATAACATCTGAACCAGTTATTTCGAATGGTTCTCTTCCAAATTCAAAAACATTTTTTACTTTATACCATGTTGTATCATTTCTTTTTGATTGAATCCATGAGTACAATTCGATTGTTGAACCATTTATTTCAATTTCTCTGTTTCTCCTTAATTCAGGTTTTACATCAGTAGTTGAAGTTTCTAAAACTTCAGCAAAGTACAATTTCCCTTTACTTCCCAATAATTTTTCTGCTTCTTGAGTATCTCTTATACCAGGAATTTCTACTCTGACTCTTAAGTTTCCACCACTATCAATCCTTGCAACTGTTGCTTCTGTATAACCTGCTGCATCAAGTCTGTTTCTCAATACTAGAATTACATTATCAATAACATCTTGTGCTTTTACATCACCCTTTAGGTCAAGATTGTATTCAAAAAGACTTCCGCCCTGAATATCAAGTCCAAGCTTTAAGTTTGAAAATAGTTTTCCAAATCCTGAATATTCAGCTGCGTTTTTACCTGGTATAAGCATACCAAGCAATGCAACAACTATGACCGCTATTGTAAAAATTAAACGGACTTTGTTTGATCTCACCGAAGGTACCCCCTTATAATAAAAAAATTATTTTTTATCTTCGTCTTTCTTTTCTTCTTCTTTTGGTGCAGATTTTTCAGGAGAAGAATCTTTGGATAAAACGGCAGAAATTGCATTTTTTGTTATATCGATATCTGTTCTGTCGCCTGTTGTTATTCTTATTCTATCATTTTGAATAGAAAGTATTTTTCCTATTATTCCAGAGGAAGTTAAAATTTTGTCTCCTTTTTTTAACTCAGAAATCATTTTTTTATGTTTCTTTTCTTGTCTTCTTTGAGGTAATATCAATAAAACATACATTAAAACAAAGAAAATTAAAATAATCCACAGACTACCAAATGGTGAACCTGAAGGAACTGCAGCACCAGTTGTTGCGGCACCTCCTGTTGCAGGAGCAGCACCTGTACTACCAGCTGGTCCAAAGTTTATAAAATTAAGAACTCTTTCTAACAATTGTTCCACCTCCAAAAGCTTTAAAATATTAAAATATCTCATTTTATTATAACACATAATATATTATAATTGCCAGAAAATAATTAGTTTTTTTATATATTTTTAAAGTTTTTTAAGGTCTATAAGGTATTATGTTCTGAATGTTTTATATAAAATATGATAGAATATAATAAAAAAATGGGAGGTAGAAATATGAAAAAATTTAGTATGTTTCTTTTGATTATTAGTTTTTTTGCGATATCTTTTTCTAACGTGACTGATTTTGTACCTAATGATTCCAAAGCTACTTTTTATATAAAGAATCTATCTAATACTTATGAAAGTTTGAAAACAGTTCCTACTGTGGGGAGTTTTTTATCTGATCCAATAAATGCAGAAATGTATGTATCGAATTTTGTTGAAAGTTTTTTAGCATCTATGGGTATAGAACCAAAGGATTTTTTTGAATCATTAAAGACTGATATGGCCATTTTTATACAGGAACCAGAAGAAAATACTTATATTTTTGGGATTATTTTTGGTGAACTTAAAAATCCTAATAAATTTTATGATTCTGTATCCAAAATAATAGAGCCTTTATCAGAATCCGGGATAAGTTTTAATCCAATATATAAAGAAATTTCAGGTAAAAAATATTTGATTATGGTTCAAGATAAATCAATTTATGAAGATAGCGAGAAGGGAGATATTAAATTTTATGAACAATATGAGAATGGAATCTATTTTAATATAAATTCTTCAGATTTAAAAAATACAGGTTTTGCTTATATAAAAGATAACTATTTATTTGGAACTTCTACTGGAAATTTAAATGAAGATTCTGTAAATCAAAAATATTTAAAAGATGTTTCGGATTATAATTTTCTTGGTACAGCTTTTCTTGCATCTGGTTTTTTACCTAAAGATATAAATTCGATAAAAGAAATTATAAGTATAGTAGCCGAACCATCTATTGTTGAAAATATATTAAAGTCTTCAAATGGATTTGAAGTCAATTCTAATATAGATATAAATATAGAAGAGAACATAAAAATTTCAAATACCAGTTATGTAAAAATTGATACGAGCACACCATTAAAAAATATAGAACCTATAATGAAGGAAAATAAATTAAAATATAATTATTTGGATGAAAACCATATGGAATTTGAAATAAAAATAGATGAAAATATATCAAATACTGAAATGAAAGCTTTAAAATATAATATGTGGAAAAAATCCGATAATATTTTTATTTCAGAAGATAATGAAGAAAATTTAAATAAAAAACTTCAAAATTCTATTAAACTTTCAGAAAACAAAACATATGAAGAATTATCAAAAAAAATAGGTACCGCAAACTTAGTATTAGCTTTTGTAGATTTTTCTAAATTCTTTGAAAAATTTGGAGCTTCAGAAAATTTTGGTTTTTTATTAAATGTGAATTATTTGGGAAATGGAGCTATGAAGGCTGATTTTGTGTTAAAATAATTGATTAAACCAAAAAATCTTAACTTGACAAAATTAAAATAAAATTATAAAATCTATAATGCACAATGAAGTGTTAAAAGCGATGAAGCTATGCGAATAATAATTCGCATAGCTTTTTTTTATTTATGAGGAGGGACATGATGAATTATTTCGGTTTAAGAACAGAAATTTATTCTGGAGAAAATAGTTTAAATAAATTAAATGAAATCAATTTAAAAAAAATATTTATAGTTACAGATCCTTTTATGGTAAAGTCTGGAATGATTGATAAAATAACTGAAAGTTTAAAAAAAGATATTGAATATAAAATATTTTCACAAATAGTTCCTGACCCACCATTAGAAGTTATAATGAAAGGTGTAAATGAGCTTAATGAATTTGAATCTGAAGGAATAATTGCACTCGGTGGAGGCTCTGCTATAGATGCTGCAAAAGCCATAAGTTGTTTTTTTAATAGAATAAATGAAAAAAAGAGTAATATAAAAAATAAAACACTTTATTTTATAGCAATACCTACTACTTCTGGAACTGGTTCTGAAGTTACAAGTTTTTCAGTTATAACTGATAAAGAAAAAAATATAAAATATCCACTCATATCAGATGAATTATTGCCTAATATGGCTATTTTAGATCCGGAATTAGTTAAATCTGTACCCGATTTTATAACAGCTGATACTGGAATGGATGTTTTAACACATGCTATAGAAGCTTATGTTTCTACTGAAGCTAATGATTTTACAGATGCTCTTTCGGAAAAAGCAATAAAAATAGTATTTGAATATTTAAAAAGAGCATATAAAAATGGAAATGATACTCAAGCAAGAATAAAAATGCATAATGCTTCATGTATTGCAGGTATTGCTTTTAACAATGTTTCATTGGGATTGAATCATGGAATGGCACATATTCTTGGAGGGAAATTTCATATTCCACATGGTAGAGCAAATGCTATATTATTACCTTATGTTATAGAATATAATGCTGAATTAGGAAATTATTTGGATAAAAAAACATCAACAACTGCAAAAAGATATGCCAATATAGCAAAAATACTTGGATTATCTTGTTCAAATACTAAAATAGGTGTAAAAAATTTAATTTTTGAGATAAATAAATTAAAAAGAGAATTGAATATACCAAATTCAATAAAAGAAGTTGGTATAAAAGAAAATGATTTTGATCAAGCTTTAGACTTTTTATCACAAAAAGCAATTGAAGACAGATGTACTGAAACTAATCCAAGAAAGCCAAAGGTAGAAGAAATAAAAACTTTATTTAAAAAAGTATATAATGGATAATAATATTAAAAATAAAAAATAATTTTTTTAAAAATTTAATAATCTGTAAACTTAATTTTAAGTTGACAAATTACATGATAATAATGTAAAATAAAAAGAGAAAAAATGCACAATGGAGTGTGTTTATTAAAAATAAGCAAAGAAGCTTCTAAAAGAATACATTATTTCATATTCTTTAGAAGCTATTATTTTTTTATAAAATAAATTTAAGAATGGTGATAAATAAAATGGAAGAAAAACAAAGAACTATACAAGAATATGTTCCTGGAAAACAAGTAACATTAGCTCATTTAATAGCAAATCCAGATACAGACTTATATAAAAAATTAGGATTAAATGTACAAACTAAAGAAGCTATAGGTATACTCACTATAACTCCAAGTGAGGCGGCAATAATCGCAGCAGATGTTGCTACAAAAGCTGCGGGAGTTAAAATAGGTTTTGTTGATAGATTTAGCGGATCATTAGTTATAACTGGAGATGTTGGAAGTGTAGAAGCTGCATTAAAAGATGTTGTTAAGATGCTTATAAATACATTGGAATTTTCTGGTACAAATATAACGAGGACTTGAATATGAAAAAAATAATGCTTATTGGTAAGACTGGAAGTGGTAAAACAACTTTTTGTCAAGCTTATAAAAATCAAGAATTAATATATAAAAAAACACAAGCCATAGACTTTATGGATGAATTAATAGATACTCCGGGAGAATATATAGAAAATAGAGTCTATTACAAAGCCTTAATAGTGACTTCAAATGAGTGTGATATCATTTGTTTCCTTAATGATCCTACTTCTGATGAAAGTTTTTTACCACCAGGATTTGCAAGTATGTTTAATAAAGAAACTATTGGACTTATAACAAAAATAGAAAAATCTTCAAATGAAAACATAAAGAAAGCTGAAGAAAATTTAAAATTATCTGGAGTAGAAAAAATTTTTAAGATAGATAACTTTTCGAAGAAAGGATTTGAAGAGTTGGAGAATTATATAAATAGTTTGTCATAATGAGGTGAATTATGAAAGAAAAAATAGTAATAGCTGATGATGAGCCTATTACAAGGCAGGATTTACGAGAAATCCTTGAAATAGCCGGATACAATGTTGTAGCGGATGCTTCTGATGGGTTTGATGCTGTAGAACTATGTAGAAAATTTAAACCTGATCTCGTTTTAATGGACATAAAAATGCCTTTGTTGGATGGCTTAAATGCTTCAAAAATAATAACTTCAGAAGGATTAGCAGGTGGGGTTATATTATTAACAGCCTATAGTGATGAAGATTTTATAGCAAAAGCCAAAAAATCAGGTGTTATAGGTTACTTAGTTAAGCCTATTGATGAAAGATCTTTAATACCATCCATAGAAATATCTTTAAGTAAATGTGTTGAAATAAATAGAATGAAAGAAGATATAAAAAAAGCCAATAAAAAACTTGAAGATAGAAAAATTATAGAAAAAGCAAAGGGTATACTAATGGAAAAAGAAAATTTATCTGAAAAAACTGCTTTTGAAAGAATAAGAACATTAAGTATGAATAAAAGATGTTCTATGAAAGATATAGCAGAGGCTATTGTGATAAGTTATGAAGAGTAAAATATGTGAATTATGTAAAAAATATACAGACCTTGATGAAGAAGATATAAAAATATTAGAAAACTATTCTTTATGTATGGATGCAGTAGCTGATATTGAAAATGCTGATGTATTTATAGATAGTTTGACAAGAGATAATGATGAAGCTATAGTGATAGCCCAAGCTAAGCCTAAAAATACAAAATCAATGTATAACAGATCTGTTATTGGTGAAATAGCTTATAGAAAAAATGAACCAGCAGTTTTAAGGACTTTACAACTTGGAATATCGACCAAAGATATAAAAGCACTAACTCAAGAAGAAGTTAGTGTAAGGCAAACAGTAGCCCCAATAAAAAATAAAGATAAAGTAATAGGAGTTTTAATCATAGAAAAAGATATAACAGAGAAAATAAATAAAGATAAATATATGGAAGTATTGGAACAGAGTTATGAAAAGCTTACAGATACTTTGTTGTATATGACTGAAAATGATGGTACTATAACAAATCATATTGATGAAATAATAATGATGTTTGATGAAGAGGGAATACTAAAATTTGCCAATTCAGTAGCTGAAGAATTATATTTAAAACTTGGGTACAGAGATAACCTTATAGGTATGAAATATGATAATGTTTCTCTTGATGATTCGAAGTTTAAAGATATAATAAATGAAGGTTGTATACAAGAAAGTGAGATAAATTATGGGAAATATTTTTTTAATATAAAAAAAATAATATCCAGTAGAGAATCTTTCAAATTAATTCTAATGATTAAGGATATAACGGATATGAAAGAAAAAGAAAAAGAACTCATACTAAAATCTGTAGCAATAAAAGAAATACATCATAGAGTAAAAAATAATCTTCAAACTATTGCCAGTTTATTGAGACTTCAATCAAGGAGATGTGTTAGCGAAGAAGCTAAAAATGCATTAAATGAAAGTATGAATAGAATTTTAAGCATATCTGCTACTCATGAAATACTTTCTCAAGAAGGTCTTGATGAACTTTATATATTTGAGGTTATAAAGAACATAAAAACAAGTATTATGCGGGCTTACAGAAATCCGAATGCAGAACTTATAATAAATTTAATGGGTGATGATTTCAAAATAAGCTCTGATAAATCAACATCTATAGCTCTCATAATAAATGAATTACTTCAAAATTGTATAAAATATGCTTTTATAGGGAAAGAAAAAGGACAAATAGATATAAAAATTGAAAGAGGTGATTTATATTCTACAATATCAATTATAGATAATGGTATTGGTTTTGATATAAATCATATGAAAAAAAATAGTCTTGGTTTTACAATAGTAGAGAGTCTTGTCAAAGACAAACTTTATGGTAATATAAAAATAAATTCTGATAAAAATGGAACGAAAGTTTTGTTTGATTTTAAAAATTAAATAATAAAATACAATGATGTATTAAAAAAAGCAATGAGGCTTAAAACTATTTTTTATAGTTTTAAGCCTTTTTATTTTTCAAAAGAAGGTGTCGTTGAATGAAAGAAAAGTTTTTAAGTGCAGGTATTGATATAGGAACTTCTACAACGCAACTTGTTTTTAGTGAAATAACTATAGAAAATATGGCTTCTGATTTTACAGTTCCAAGAATAAAAATAGTAGATAAAGAAATAGTTTATAGAAGTAATATATACTTTACACCTTTGATAAATCAAAATGAAATTGATGGTGAAAAGGTAAGAGAAATAGTTGAAATTGAATATAAAAAAGCTGGATATGAATCAGAAAATATAAAAACTGGTGCAGTTATTATAACTGGAGAAACAGCAAGGAAAAAAAATGCAAATGAAGTTTTACAAAATCTTAGTGGATTAGCAGGAGATTTTGTAGTTGCGACAGCTGGACCAGATTTAGAATCAATAATTGCAGCTAAAGGTGCTGGAGCAGATATTTTATCAGAGAAAAAAAGAAATACAGTTGTAAATCTCGATATAGGTGGAGGAACTACAAATTTAGCTGCTTTTCATGATGGAATTCTTTTAGATACTGGATGTCTTGATATAGGTGGAAGATTGATTAAATATGATAATTATAAAAAAATTACATATATTTCACCTAAGTTACAAAAAATAATAGAAAATGAAAATATAAATTTAAAAGTTGGACAAGAGATAGATTTAATAGAATTAAAAAAAATAATAAATATTATGGTTGATTTACTTTATCAATCTATAAACAAAAAAGAAATGAGTTCGTACTATGACTTTATTTTAACTAATAAAGGAATAAAACAAGATATAAATGTTGATTGTATAACCTTTTCTGGAGGTGTTGCTGATTATGTATACAATCAAAACTATGAAGATCTTTTTAAATATGGAGATATTGGAATTATATTGGGGAAAGCTATAAAAGAATCTAATTTATTTAAAAATATAGATATTGGACAAGCAGTTGAAACGATAAGAGCAACTGTTGTAGGAGCTGGAACACATACAACTGATATATCTGGAAGTACAATAACATATTCTGAGCAACTTTTACCATTAAAAAATGTGCCTATATTAAAACTTGAAAAACATGAAGAAATTTTAGATAATAAAGAATTTATATCTGTTATAAATAAGAAAATTTCTTGGTTTGAAAATGAAAATTCTCTTCAACAAATAGCTATAGCGATAAATGGAAAAGAATATACAAAATTTGTAGATATACAAAATCTTGCACAAAATCTAATAGATGGAAGTAAAAAATTATTAGATTTGGGCTATCCATTAATAGTAATAGTAGAAAATGATATAGCAAAAGTATTAGGTCAAACTCTAAATAGCAAATTAAATTATAAAAAAGAATTAATTTGTATAGATGGAATAAAGGTTGAAAACGGAGATTATATAGATATTGGTAAACCTTTGGCCGAAGGTAAAGTATTGCCTGTTGTTATAAAAACTTTAGTTTTTAATTCATAAAAAATGAATGAAGGAGTGACTATAGTGAAATTAAAAGCCAAATTATTTGGTCATACGTATTCTTTTAAATCGATAATGGATGTTATGGCTAAAGCTAATGAAGAAAAATCTGGAGACAAGCTTGCAGGAATATCGGCTAATTCTTCAGAAGAAAGAGTTGCAGCAAAAGTAGTTTTATCTGAATTGACTTTAGAAGATTTGAGAAATAATCCAGCAGTTCCATATGAAGAAGATGAAGTTACAAGAATAATTCAGGATCAAGTAAATGAAAAAATATATGCTGAATTAAAAAATAAGACAGTCTCTGAATTTAGAGAATGGATACTTGATGAAAATACTACTGGAGAAATGATAAGAAGAGCTAGTAGAGGGATAACAAGTGAAATGGTTGCGGCTGTTGCAAAATTAATGTCAAATCTTGATTTAATATATGCTGCGAACAAGATAGAAATAACTGCTCATTGTAATACAACTATAGGATATAAAGGCAGATTATCTGCAAGATTACAACCAAATCATCCTACAGATAATCCAGATGGAATATTAGTATCATTGATGGAAGGATTAAGCTACGGAGTTGGAGATGCTGTTATAGGTTTAAATCCAGTTGATGACTCTGTTGAAAGTGTTACAAGAGTACTCAAAAAATTTGAAGAATTTAAACAAAAATGGGAAATTCCAACACAAAATTGTGTTTTAGCTCATGTAACAACACAAATGGAAGCTATAAAAAAAGGTGCACCATCAGATCTTATATTTCAGAGTATTGCTGGATCTCAAAAAGGGAATGAAGCTTTTGGGATAACTGGAGAAATGATAGAAGAAGCAAGACAACTTGCACTAAAAGAGGGTACTGGAGCAGGACCTAATGTTATGTATTTTGAAACAGGTCAAGGTTCAGAGTTATCAGCAGATGCTCACAATGGAGTAGATCAGGTTACTATGGAAGCGAGATGTTATGGATTTGCAAAAAAATATGATCCTTTTCTTGTTAACACAGTTGTTGGATTTATAGGTCCTGAATATTTATATGATAGTAAACAGGTTATAAGAGCTGGACTTGAAGATCATTTTATGGGAAAACTCACAGGTATATCTATGGGTTGTGATGCTTGTTATACAAATCATATGAAAGCTGATCAAAATGATATAGAAAATCTTGCTGTACTTTTATCTAATGCAGGCTGTAATTATTTTATGGGTATTCCCCATGGAGATGATGTAATGCTTAACTATCAATGTACAGGTTATCATGAAACTGCAGCATTAAGACAATTATTGGGATTAAAACCTATTAAAGAATTTGAAATTTGGTTAGAAAAAATGGGTATTATGAATAATGGAAAATTAACTGAAATTGCCGGAGATGCTTCAATATTTCTTAAATAAAGAGGTGGGAAAATGCAACTTGAAAGCAGTGAATTAAAAAAATTAGTTGAACAAGTTTTAAATGAAATGACTTCAGGTAACACAGAAAAAGTAAAAGAAGAAGTTATTAATAAAGTACAACAAACTAATAATATAACATCTGATTCTAATATAGAAGAAGGTTGTATTGAAGATATAACAGAAACAGATTTAAAAACTCAGTTATTAGTTGAAAATCCAGCTGATAGAGAAGGATATTTAAAAATGAAACAAAATACTCCAGCAAGAATAGGAGTTGGAAGAGCAGGAGTTAGATATAAGACATTATCTTCTTTAAGATTTAGAGCAGATCATGCCGCAGCTCAAGATGCTGTTTTTTCTTATGTATCTGATGAGTTTTTAAATGAAATGGGACTTTTCACAGTTCAAAGTAAGTGTAAAACAAAAGATGAATATATAACTAGACCTGATTTAGGAAGGAAAATAAATGACGAAGGTATTGATCTGATAAAAGAAAAATGTAAAATGAATCCAACAGTACAGATATTAATTGCAGATGGATTGAGTTCTTCAGCTATAGAAGCAAATTTAAAAGATATACTTCCATCAATTGTACAGGGGTTAAAAGGTTTTAATATAGATATTGGAACTACATTTTTTGTGAAACTTGGTAGAGTTGGAGTTATGGATCATGTTTCAGAAATAACGAATGCAGAAGTTACTTGTTTATTAGTTGGAGAAAGACCAGGGCTTGTTACTGCTGAAAGTATGAGTGCTTATATTGCATACAAAGCTAAAGTTAACATGCCAGAAGCAAGAAGAACAGTTATATCTAACATACATAAAGGTGGTACTTCTGCTGTAGAAGCAGGTGCTCATATTGCTGAGCTTATAAAAACTATGTTAGAGAAAAAAGCAAGTGGAATTGAATTAAAAGCTTAGGAGGTAAACTTATGAAAAATGATGCTTTATATGCAAAAGTATTGAGTACAAAAATAATATCAAATGTAAGTCCTGATCTTGCAAATGAGTTAAAATTAAAATCTCATCATAAAAGTTTAGGTTTGATAAGTGCTGATATAGATGATGTTACATACACTGCTTTAGATGAAGCAACAAAAGCAGCAGATGTTGAGGTTGTTTATGCTAAATCTATGTATGGTGGTTCTGCGAATGCAAATACTAAACTTGCTGGTGAAGTTATAGGTATTATAGCAGGACCAAATCCAGCAGAAGTAAGAAGTGGATTGAATGCTGCGATAGACTTTATTGAAAGCGGAGCACATTTTATATCAGCAAATGAAGATGATTCAATTACATATTATGCTCATTGCGTATCGAGAAGTGGATCATTTTTATCAGAGACAGCTGGAATACAAGAAGGAGAACCTATAGCTTATTTAATAGCACCACCTCTTGAAGCAATGTATGCATTAGATGCTGCATTAAAAGCGGCAGATGTTAAAATGGCTACATTATATGGACCTCCTTCAGAAACAAATTTTGGTGGAGCATTATTAACGGGAAGTCAATCGGCATGTAAGGCAGCATGTGATGCATTTGCACAAGCAGTTCAACAAGTAGCAGAAAATCCTACAAATTATTAAGGCTAAATAATAATGAATGCTTTGGGTTTAATAGAAGTATATGGATATTTGGGTGCTATTGAAGCTGCCGATTCAGCACTTAAAGCTGCAAATGTTAAATTGATTGACTGTGAAAAGGTAAGAGGTGGTTTAGTATGTGTAAAATTAACAGGTGATGTAGGAGCTATAAAAGCTGCTGTAGATGTTGCAGAAGAAAAAACTAAAAATTTGAATGTATATGTATCAAGCCATGTTATCGCTAAACCAGATGATTCATTAAAAAAAATATTAGAAATAAATAAAAAAATAAAAACTGAATCAAAAAAAGAAATAATAAAAGAAGAAAAAAGTGAAGTTTCAAAAATAGAAACAGATAATAAAATTATATTTACAAAAGAAGAACTTGAATTAAAAACTGTGGAAGAACTTAGAAGAATGGTAAGAAATATAAAAAGTTCAATGTCAAATAAACAAATAAAGTATGCAAGAAAAGACAAATTAATAGAAGAATTATCCCGTTATTATAAAAGGGGGAATAAATGATGTTGCAGGATAAAGACTTATTATCAATACAAGAAGTAAGAGATTTAGTAAAAAAAGCAAAAGAAGCTCAAAAAATTCTTGCTAATATGAATCAAGAACAGATAAATAAAATAGTAAAAGCAATTTCAGAAGCTGGTTATACAAATAGAGAAAAATTGGCTAAAATGGCTCATGAAGAAACTGGATTTGGAAAATATCAGGATAAAATAGTAAAAAATACATTTGCCAGTAAAGTGGTTTATGAAAATATAAAAGATTTAAAAACTGTAGGTATTTTAAATGAAGATAAAGAAAATAAAATATTAGAAATTGCTGTACCAGTAGGAGTTGTAGCTGGATTAATTCCATCAACAAATCCAACTTCAACTGCAATTTATAAAGCAATGATAGCTTTAAAAGCAGGAAATTCAATAGTTTTTTCACCACATCCAAATGCTAAAAAATGTATATTAGAAACTGTAAAAGTTATAAAAGAAGCTGCTTTAAAAGCAGGAATGCCTGAAGATGCTATTTCTTGTATAAGTATTCCAAGTATGCAAGGAACTACAGAATTGATGAAACATGATGATGTTTCTCTTATACTTGCAACAGGTGGTTCGGCTATGGTAAAAGCTGCCTATAGTTCGGGTACTCCTGCAATAGGTGTTGGACCGGGAAATGGACCAGCTTTTATTGAAAAATCTGCAAATATAAAATTAGCTGTAAAAAGAATAATAGATAGTAAAACATTTGATAATGGTACTATTTGTGCTTCTGAACAATCCATTGTTGTAGAAAAAGAAACTGAAGAAAAAGTTGTAAAAGAATTAAAAGCTCAAGGTGCATATTTTATGACAAAAGAAGAAGCAGACAAATTGTCTAAATTTATCTTGAGATCAAATGGAACTATGAATCCTCAAATAGTTGGTAAAAGTCCACAAGTTATAGCTGATCTTGCTGGAATAAAGATTCCTGAAAATACAAAGGTATTGATAGCCTACGAAGAAAATGTTGGTCCTAAATATCCATATTCAAGAGAAAAATTAGCTCCAATACTTGCTTTCTATGTTGAAAAAGATTGGAAATCGGCATGTGACAGATGTATTCAAGTTTTATACAATGAAGGTGCTGGCCATACAATGATAATTCATAGTGAAAACGAAGAAATAATAAAAGAATTTGCATTGAAAAAACCAGTATCAAGAATTTTAATAAATACTCCAGGTTCATTGGGTGGAATAGGAGGAACAACAAATTTAGTTCCTGCATTAACACTTGGATGTGGTGCTGTTGGAGGAAGTGCTACATCAGATAATATAGGACCTATGAACTTAATAAATATAAGAAGAGCAGTATATGGAATACGTGAACTTGAAGATTTAAAAGAAAATAAAGATTCAAATGAAAACAATAATACAATTTCTGAAGATTATGTAAATTTAATAGTTGAAAAAATAGTACAAAAATTAAAAGAAAAAATAAATTAAATTAAATTAAATTAAATTAATTATTCATCTCAAAGGAGGTTTTACAAATGCCAAGTTCAAATGCATTAGGTATGGTAGAAACAAGAGGATTAGTAGGTTCAATAGAGGCAGCAGATGCAATGGTGAAAGCTGCTAATGTAACATTAGTAGGTAAAGAACATGTTGGTGGTGGATTAGTAACTGTAATGGTAAGAGGTGATGTAGGAGCCGTTAAAGCAGCAACTGATGCAGGAGCAGCAGCAGCAGAAAGAGTTGGGGAATTAGTATCTGTACATGTAATTCCAAGGCCACATTCTGAAGTAGACGCAATATTACCTAAAGTACAAGGTTAATAATTATAAGGCTGTCTCAAACAAAAAATTGAGACAGCCATTTTATAAGGATGTGAAATAATGAGTTTATTAACCGAAAATGAAGTGAAAAAAATTATAAAAGAAAACAAAGATAAAATAATAATAGATGATAAAACTATAATAACTCCTTCAGCTAAAGAGTTAATAGATGGTAAGAAAATAAAACTCATTAGAGAAAAGGAATTGAATAAAGTATTTAAAGATGAAAAAGAAAATAAAAAAAATACACCAAAGTTTAAATATATATATGGTGGTTATTATGATGAAAAACCTGAACATCTTACTCAATTATTTGGTAATAATCTTGTCCCAAAAAATCATAAAAGAATAATTTTTAGAGGTAAAATAGATAGTTTAGAATCTAAAATATTAGAAGTTCAAGTATATTGTAAAAATAATAAAAAAGAAAAACTATTAAAAGATTTAGAAGATGTTCTTATTTTTGTAAGAAAAATTTTAAGAGCAGAAGTATTAGATGAAGAATTAAAAGATTTTAACCTTATAGGTTTAAATGAAGAAGAAATACATGAAATGTCACATTATCCTAAAAAATATTTTGGTATAGGGCATATTTTTCCTGAATATACCATGGGAGATTATGTAATATATTTAAACTCTATTAGAAGTCTTGTAAGAGAAACTGAAATAAGTGCGTACAATGCTTTTTCTAATTCAGAAAATGAGATAAGTAGACTTGATATAATAAAATATTTAAATAGATTAAGTAGTTGCTTATATGTAATGATGTTTAAATATTTATCTGGAAAATATAATTAAATTTAAGAGGTGTACTATAAATGGAAAAAATTATAGAGAAAATAACTGATAAGGTTATAAATGAATTATTTATAAAAGTAGAAGCTTCTGGAAGACATGTACATCTATCTCAGGAACATTTAGAGTTATTATTTGGAAAAAATTATAAATTAACAAAAACTAAAGATCTTTCACAGCCTGGTCAATATGCTTGTGAAGAAAGAGTGACCTTAATAGGTCCAAAAGGAAAAATAGAAAATGTTGTTATTTTAGGACCTGTTAGAAAAAATACTCAAGTAGAAGTTTCTAAAACAGATCTTAGACCATTGGGATTAAATGCTCCAATTAGAGAATCTGGAGATATAAAAGGTTCTGGTTCAATAAAGATAAAAACAGAAAAAACTGAATTAGAAATAAAAGAAGGACTAATAATAGCTAAAAGACATATTCATATGACTCCAGAAGATGCTAAAAAACATGGAGTTAAAGATGAAGAAATAGTAAATGTAAAAATTTTTTCAAATAGACCTTTAATATTTGAGGATGTAGTTATAAGAGTTAGTGATAATTATAAAACTTTTATGCATATAGATTATGATGAAGCAAATGCATGTGGATTCAAGAAAGACACTTTAGCAATTATAAAAAAGTAGCTATAAGGTGGGGAAAAACTTGAATACTAAAGAATTAGTTGAATTAATAACTGTTGAGGTAATTAAAAGATTAAAATTAAAAAATAAAAAGAAATTATTGGTTTTAAATGAAGGATTTAAAAGTTTAGATGATTTATTAACAGATTATGAAATAATTCATTATTCTGAAGATCTTGAATTAAAAGATTTTGATGAAATTTATTTAGGAAAAATGGATTTAAAGATGATTTCACATTTGGCCAATGGAATAATAATAAATGAAATAGAAGATTTAATTTTAAAATCTCTTCTGAAGGATAAAAAAATATTTTTATTTTCTGAAGATATAGAATTAAAAAAATTCAATAATACTAAAAACACAAATTTATATAAAATTTTTAATCAAAATATTGAAAATATAAAAAATATCGGAATAATAATATTAGATGAAAAAATAGATATAAAAGAAAATATAAACATTAATACAAAATATAAAAATGAAGTTAAAGAAGAAGATTCAATAATTTTAAAAAATAAATTAATAACAGAAAATGAGTTAAAAAAATTAGGATTAAAAAATGGATCGAAAATAAATATTGGAAATAAATCCATAATAACCCCTCTTGCAAAAGATTATATAAGAATACATAAAATAAGACTGACTAAAAGTCAGGAGGAAAAAATATGATTATTGCAAAGGTAATCGGAAATATATGGGCTACGAGAAAAGATGAAAAATTAAATGGATTTAAATTTTTAGTTGTTAAACAATGTAACACTCAAACAGATAATCAATTTGTTGCAGCAGATATGATTGGTGCTGGAATAGGGGATACTGTACTAATAACAAAAGGAAGTTCGGCAAGGAATTCTCTTGAAAATACAAATATACCAATTGATGCAGTAATTGTTGGGATAATAGATAGCCTTGAAGTGGATGAAGGATTATTAAAATAAAGGTGATTATATTATGTTTAAATCAATTGGAATAATAGAAACAAGATCAATAGCTTTTGGTTATGAAATAGCGGACAAATTATTAAAAGATTATGATGTTGAACTATTACAATGTAAAACAAAATGTCCAGGGAAATTTATTATAATAATATGTTCAGATACTCAAAATGTAAATGATGCAATTATTAGTATAAAAAGACATAAAAATTTAATAGGGAATTTGTTAATTTCAGATGCTCATCAAAAATTAATAGATGGCTTAAAAAATAAATTTGATACATATAAAAGTGGTGCAATAGGTATAGTAGAATCTTTAGATATAGTTACAGGTATTAATAGTCTTAATAAAATTTTAAAAAATAATAATGTAAATTTACTAAAATTAAATCCATCGATTATGATAGGTGGAAAATGCTATTTCATAATAAATGGAGATCTTAGTTCTGTAGAACAGGCAATATTTGGGGGCATAGATAAAAAAAGATTACAAACAAGTGTAATAGCAAATCCTGATACAGAATTAATAAGTAAATTATAAAATGGGGAGGAAAACAAATGGAAATAATAAATACTATTATAATAGATATAATGGTTGTATTTATGGCTTTAGGAGCTATTGATAAATGTTTAGGAAACAAATTTGGTTTGGGTGAAAAGTTTGAAGAAGGTTTCATGGCTATGGGAGCTTTGACAGTTGCTATGGTTGGAGTTATTTCATTGGCACCGGTATTAAAAAATATATTAGAACCAGTTATAGTACCAGTTTATAAATTTTTAGGAGCAGATCCTTCAATGTTTGCAACAACATTGCTTGCTTGTGATATGGGTGGGTATCCATTAGCTATGGAACTTGCTTTAACAGAAGAAGCAGGAAAGTTTGCTGGAATAATTCTTGGATCTATGATGGGACCAACTATTGTTTTTACAATACCTGTTGCATTGGGAATAATAAAAAAAGAAGATCATAAATATCTTGCTACTGGAGTTTTAGCAGGTATAATAACTATACCAATTGGAACTTTAGTTGGTGGACTCGTTGCTGGATACAGTATAATAATGATTTTAAGAAATTTAGTACCTATAATAATATTTGCTGTTTTAATAGCAATTGGGTTAAAATTAATCCCTGAAAAAATGATAAAAGGTTTCAATGTTTTTGGAAAAATAGTAGTTATAATAATAACTCTTGGTCTTGCTGCTATAATTATAGAAACATTAACAGGTCTTGTTATAATACCTGGAATGAAACCAATATCTGAAGGTATAAAAGTAGTGGGAGATATAGCAATAGTACTTGCTGGAGCATTTCCTATGGTATATGTTATAACTAAAGTATTTAAAAAACCTTTAATGAAATTAGGAAAAACTTTGGGAATGAATGAAATAGCTGCTGCTGGTATGGTTGCAACGCTTGCTAATAACATTCCTATGTTCGGTATGATGAAAGATATGAATGCAAGAGGAAAAGTAATAAATGTAGCTTTTGCGGTTAGTGCATCTTTTGTGTTTGGAGACCATTTAGGTTTTACCGCCGGTGTAGAGAAAGGTATGATATTTCCTATGATTGTTGGAAAACTTGTTGGTGGAATTACTGCAGTTGTTTTAGCTTGTTTTATAGCTTCAAGAAGTTCTCTTGTAAAAGAATAAGGAGTTGTTAAAATGGAAATAAATAAAGAAATTATAGAAAATATAGTTAGAGAAATTTTAACAGAAGGATTAAAAAATAATTCGGAAATAAAGAAAAATATAGAACCTTTGTCAGGAATTCTTTCTGTTGATATGAATACAGTTAAACCAGAAAAATTTGATACTGGAAAAGAAGGAGATCAAGTTTATTTAAAAGATATATTAACATTAGAAGAAAGTCCAAGACTTGGAGCAGGTTTAATGGAAATGAAAGAGACAACATTCGATTGGACTTTAGAATATGATGAGGTTGATTATATAATAGAAGGTACACTTGAAATCAATATAAACGGCAAAAAAGTTAAGGCCAGTGCCGGAAATGTAATATTTATACCTAAAGGATCATCAATACAATTTTGTGTGCCAGATTACGCTAAATTTCTATATGTTACCTATCCAGCAGATTGGGCATCTCAAAAGTAATATTAATTGACCTAAAAAATAGGAGACATTTTATAAATGTCTCCTATTCGAACATATTGATTTTTAATTTTTTACAATAATTCTTTTTTCAATATTAGAATTTTCTATAGTTCCTAAATGCATTATATATTCTTTTAAAACATCTGCAGCTACAAAACCTGTATCATAACCATTTAAACCCTTTAACATTTTATAGCCATCTCCACCAGATGCTAAATAATTATTTGTTGCTACATTATATACTTTGTTGATATCGAGAGGTTCTCCATTTATCATTATATTATTAGCTTTTCCATCTACTATTTCAAAGGTTACACCTGAAACATGTAATTTTGCACCTTGACCATCTGGTATTGTTGCTGCAAAATCTAATACTTCTTTTACTGTATTTCCATTTAATTTCATAACATAAACTGTATTTCCAAAAGGAAGAACTGTTAATATATCCCTATAAGAAATATCACCTTTATCAATGGAAGCTCTTATACCTCCACCATTCATAAAACCAAAATCTGAATCTGTTTTCCATACCATAGAATCAACAATTAAATGACCTAAATTGGTTTCTCCACTTCTAACATGATTTCTTTCGCCATCGAGATATACATTAGTTACTCCAACTTTTTCATTCAATTTTTCAGCACCCATATTATAATACATATCTGCTATCATCTTTATAAAAGGATCTTCTTTTATCTGTGAATTCACAGGTATCTGCTGAGCTTTCCAATCGATTACTCTTCCATCTTCTATCCACATATCAACTCTTCCAACATATTTTCCCCATTCTCCTGACTGAGTTAATATGGTATTGTTTATCATTTCAGGATTTTCCAATAAAGTATGAGAATGACCATCAACTATCAAAGCTATATCATTTCTATTCAATGCAATTTCATTTGATGTTGTATAGCCAACTGGAAGATTAGGTTTGTTACCACTATAATAACCTAAATGGCTCAAAACTATTTGAATATCTGATTTTTCTTTAAGAACAGGCATATAATCATTTAAAGCTTCATAAGCACTTGAAAACATATTATTTTCAAGATAAAGAGATTCTAATACGGTTGTTTGTTCTGTTGTTAAGCCGATAATACCAACTTTTAAATTTCCAAAATCTTTAACTATATAAGGATCAAAAATAGGATATAAATTTTTATCTACAAAATTAGCACTTAAAAAAGGAAATCCTGCATATCTCTGTTGCATTTTTAAAGTGTTAAGAGGAATGTCAAATTCATGATTACCAAGAACCATTGCATCTGCACCCATATAATGTAAAGCTACAAAATCTGGTATAGCATCTAATTGATCTGATTCTGGTACACCTGTGTTAACATCACCAGCATGTAAGAATAAAACATGACCACCCTTTTTCTCCACTTCAGCTTTTACATCATTAACAATAGTTGCAATTCTTGCAAATCCTCCGATATCTTTATCAAAAGACCATACATGTCCATGTGTATCATTTACATGGAGAACAGTCAACTGAACAGGTTCAGCAAATAAAGATAATGCGATTAATAAAATGATAAATAGTCCTACTACTTTCTTCACCTATATCCCCTCCCGGTTAGATTTAAAGGTTTTTTAATACTATTTCACCAACATTAACACCAAGAACATCTGCTATAGTTTTGCATTTTGCCATTAATATATAAAAAATATTTCCATTTTCAAATTCAAGTCCTTCAAAATTACCTTGTCCTTTTGAAATTATAACATCTGAATTATCAAAAATATTTTTAAAAGCAGTATTTACATTAGATAAAATAGTTCCAGGATATATAGAACCACTTTCAATTGGAATTGAAACTTCTTTTAAATTTATCTCTTCCGTATCTTTTAAAGTAGCATCATTTATTATTGGAGTACTTCTGACTGCTGAATGAATCATTAAATCTGGGTACTTATCTTTTATCACCTTTATTAGTATCTTGTCAAGTACAATTTCGCCAGCATTATCATGAATAAATAGCAATGAATTTGCATTTTTTAATTTTTCATCTAAAATATCAAAATCATTAATACTAAATTCTCTATTTTTTGTTAAATTTTCTATTTCCCATTCTAGTTCTCCAAAAGAATTTTTTATGCCATAATCTATAAGATTTCCCACTGCAGATAATTTTGTGGCAAGTTTTATAGGATTTTTACTATTTCTACAAAATTCTAATAAATCATCATACATTTCAAGAAAAATTTGATTAGAATTAGTTTTTTCATTTTCATAATAATCCCTTTTCCCAAATAACTCATAAAATTTATCATACATATTTAAAGATATTTCAATGGGTTTTAAACCATAAAAAGAATTATCTACAACACTTTTTAAAATATCTTTATAAGCATTAAATAGCTCTTCTTCAGTATAATCATTTATTTTTTTTACTTTATTGATTAAATTAAGTCCATTTTTGGCGACACAGTTTAAACACTCATAACTTGCTTTCATAAAAAACACGCTCCTAATATTATTATATAACATTATTATATAATATATAAATTAAATTAAGTTTTGTTATTATTATTGTTATTAAATCTTTATGTTAAAAATATCTTTCTATTGAGACGCTTTTCATACATACTTTTAACAGAAAAACAATAAATTTTTTCTATACTTTTTACGGTATAATGTGATATAATAATTTGGTTTGATGTTTATTTCAAATCATTATTGTTACTTATATTTATTGACATTAAAACATTTTTATGTTTATAATTAATGTTGAGAAAAATCTAAATTTTGTAGAATATATAAAGGGAGGTAAGTACATTGAAAAGAACATATCAGCCATCAAGAATAAAAAGAAAGAGAACACACGGTTTCTTAGTTAGAAAAAGAACAAAAGCTGGTAGTAGTGTATTGAGAAGAAGAAGAGCTAAAGGAAGAAAAAGATTAGCAGTTTAAGGATGAACACTCAAAGATTATACAAAAATGAACGTCTGAGACTAAGAAGAGATTTCAAGAATCTTTTTAACGATAAGGGAAGAGCAGTTTCTTCATATTTTGTTCTCGTTTACAAAGAGAATGGACTTGATCATTGTAGAATTGGAATATCAGTCAAAAAAAAATTTGGGAAAGCTCATCTCAGAAATAAAGTTAGAAGATATATAAAGGAAGTTTACAGAAAAAACAAAGAAGATTTTCCATCTGGCTATGATATTTTATTTATACCAAGAAAAGGATTATCTGATTGTTTTAAAAATGTAAATTATCATGATATTGAAAATATGATTTTTAATGTTGTGGGTAAGATAAAATGAAATTTATAGTACTCGCGCTCATAGATTTTTATAGAAAAATCATATCCCCTTTAAAACCTCCAACCTGTAGGTTTACACCAACATGTTCCACTTACACATATACTGCTGTGGAAAGGTTTGGTGTTTTTAAAGGGTTATATCTCGGTCTCAGACGTATTTTAAGATGTCATCCTTTTAATCCTGGTGGTGAAGATCCAGTGCCAGTAAAATTTTCGTTCTTTTTAAGCAAAGTAAATGATAACAATAAGACCAGAAGGGGTGCTTGAATTGAAAAAGTATTTATTAATAATAGGACTTTTGGTCCTAAGTATTTTTGCATTTGCTTTACCATCTATAGATGTTACTGAGAATGCGACCGATAATTCTTTGAAGATTGATATGAAACTTATGAATATTGAACTTGACAAATTAGGGCATATGAAAAATGTTTCCGTTGTAGAATTTAAAATAAAAAAATTCAATACTATTTATGAATATTTAAATGATTCATTCGATATTATTGATCCGGAAACTCAAGAAGAAATTTTGCCAGATAATTATAGTTACAGAATCGATGCAGATGAAAAATTTATAGAAGTATCTTATTTTTATGGAAATACAGGAGTTAAAACTTATAGATTTTATAATGATCCAAACTTTCATTTTGATTTAGAACTAAATAATTTAGAGGGATATGTAAAAATTCCTACAATTTCTTATCAACCTGGAATAAGAATTATGGATTCAAGAATGATTTCTTATATAGAAAAATTACCAGATACTGGTAAGAAGTTTAAAGCTTTATTTGCAATTGATGCACCATCTAAAATTGAAAATAATTTAAGTTTTTATACACAGGGGAAAACAAATGCAAAAATTTATATGGGACCATTTAAAAGGACTTTTGTAAAAGAAACCTTTTCTGAAAATACTTATAATGACATAAAAACCATGTTAAAAGAAGTTGGAGCATTAGGTTGGTTATCATCTATTTTTTATTGGTTTGTTGAATTTTTATGGTGGCTTTATAATATAACTGGAAATTTTGGTTGGGCTATAATAATATTTACAGTTATAATAAGATTAGTATTGTATCCTTTATATCATAAACAAACAAAGTCTATGGTTCAAATGAGAGAAATTCAACCAGAAGTAGATAAATTGAAAAAGAAATATTCCAATCCTCAAAAACAACAAGAAGAAATGATGAAACTTTATAGAGAAAAAGGAATTAATCCAGCTGGAGGATGTTTGCCAGCATTGATACAATTGCCAGTCTTTTTAATACTTTGGCAGACTATACAATATTTTGGAGAAAGTTTTGCATATAATCCAAAATTCTTAATTTGGAATGATCTTTCAGAAGGTGGTTTTGTAACAAACTTACTATTAATAGTTATATCATTAATAGCATATATTTTAAACGCACTTTTAAGTTCTCAAAATTCAAAGATGGCTTGGCAATCTATAGGTATGTCAGTTATATTCCCTATATTCCTTGCTAATTTGCCAGCAGGTGTATTCCTTTACTATGCTACAAATGCTTCTATTCAAGTTCTTATGACTTTCTATAATAATAAGAGACATGGTATAAAAGGAATATCTGTTAGAGAACTATTTGGACTCGGCCCTAAACCTGTTAGGAGGTGAATTTAATGATTAAAATAAAGTCACAGCAATTTACATCTAAAAACCTAGAAGAAGCTTTAGAAAAAGCGCAATTAGAATTTGGGGTTGAAAAGAATGAAATATCCTATAAAGTTATACAAGAATCAAGTAAAGGTTTTTTATTTGGAATAGGAAGTAAACCTATAATTATAGACGCTTTTATAAATGAAAACTTTTTAGTCAATAAAATAAAAGAATTTTTATCAGAAGTATTAATTCATTTTGATGAAGATATAAAGACCAATATAAAAGTATTTGGAAAAACTATTGTTATATATTTAGATGGTGATGGACTTGGTAAACTCATAGGAAAACATGGTAGAACATTAGGTGCATTACAACATTTAATAATGATATATATAAATAGAATGACAGATACTAAAGTAGATATAAAACTCGATATTGGTGAATATAGAAAAAAGAGAAGAAGGAAAATAGAAGAAATAGCAGAACAAGCTGCATTAAAAGTAAAAAAACAAAAAAATGAAGTAGAGCTTGCTCCAATGTTTTCATTTGAGAGAAAGACTGTACATGAATATATAAGAAAAAACCATCCAGAAATAAAAACTAAATCTGTTGGGTTAGAACCTTACAGAAAAGTTGTTCTCATATCACAATAACATTTTAAAGGGGTGAAAAATTATGAAAAAAGTTATTACAGATAATGCAAAAAATGTTGCCCCAATACTAATAAACAATGAAACCGTTAAAAATGTTGAAAAAAGAATACTCATAGGAAGTAAACAAGAAGCACCGAATTTTGTTATGAGACTTTTTACTGTTAAACCTGGTGGACATTCACCTAAACATAGTCATAATTGGGAACATGAGGTTTTTATAGTAAAAGGAAAAGCAGAAGTATTTAATGGTGAAGAGTATATTGTTGTGGAAGAAGGAAGTTATGTTTTTGTTCCACCAGAAATAGAGCATCAATTTAAAAATGTTGGAAAAACAGATTTAGAATTTATATGTGTAATACCAAATACAGCAGATGAAGAATAAAAACATGAAATATAAAAATCCGCATAGTATTAAACTATGCGGATTTTATAATATTTTTTATATTTTTAATTTTGTTTAAATCAGTTTTAAAAATTTTATCATCATCCATGTATCCAATTAAAGCTTCTTTTTTAAATATCATATTTGATTCAAATATTTTTTTTGCTGACATATGAATATCATCAACACCAGTGTTTAATATAGAAAGTATATTTTCTTCTGAAATACCACTTCCAGCCATAATTTTAATTTTATTATTAGCTCTTTTAACTATTTGTTCCATCATTTTTAAATCATCATAAGCTTTATCTTTCCCAGCGGAAGTAAGAACTCTATCTACTCCAACATCTATTAAATCATCTATAGATTTTAAAATATCTTTAGATCTATCTATTGCTCTATGAAAAGTTACTTTTAATGGATAAGCCAATTCTAAAATTTGTTTAGTTTTAAGCTTATCTATATTACCAAATTTATCTAAAAATCCAATCACTACACCATCCATTTCAAGATCTTTTGCTAAGATAACATCTTCTTTAATAGTATCAAATTCAAATTTATTATAAAGAAAATCTCCAGCACGAGGTCTTATTATTGGATATAGTTCTATATCTATCAATTTTCTGGCTTTTTTCATCAGACCATATGATGGAGTAGTTCCACCAAGACTTAAATCCGAACATAATTCTATTCTATCAACTCCAGCATTATTAGCAATTATTGCAGATTCTAAAAGATCAACAGATATTTCTAAAGTCATAAAATCCCTCCATTAAAAATAATTAAAATTTAAATATTTCTTTAAAGGTTCTGGTACTAATATTCTACCATCTTCAGTTTGATTTTGTTCAATTATAGCTAATAAAGTTCTATCAGTTACAAGAGTACAATTTAATGTATGTGGATAAATAAATAAATCATTTTTTAAGTATTTGATATTAAGTCTTCTACTTTGAAAATCTAATATATTAGAACCAGAGTGAGTTTCTCTATATGCTTTAAAACCTGGAAACCAAGACTCTATATCATATTTTTTAAAAGCAGGAGCTCCTAAATCTCCACTACAAACATTTACAACTCTAAAATGTAAATCAAGACTTTTCATAAAATCAATTGAATTTTTGATTAAGAAATCAAAATATTTTTCTGAATCTTCTGGTTTACAAAAACAAATTTGTTCTACTTTATTAAATTGATGTACTCTAAATATACCTCTACTTTCTTTTCCATAAGAACCTGATTCAGTTCTAAAACATGGAGTATAAGCTGTATATAAAATAGGTAAATCTTTTTCTTTTAATAATTTATCCATATTATAAGAAATGAGCGTTTGTTCAGAAGTTCCAATCAAATTTAAATCTTCATCTTCTATTTTATAATTTTCATCAGAAATGAAAGGTATAAATCCTGTACCATAAAGACTTTTTTTTCTTGTTAATATTGGAGTAAACATCAATTCAAAATTTTTTTCTAATAAAAAATCTATGGCATAATTAATTAATGCCCTTAAAACGATTGCTCCTTTATTTTTCCAATAATAAAAACCATTACCAGAAACTTTTGAACCTTGTTTAATATCAAGAATATCTTTTTTTACACATAATTCATCATGTATTAAAGGTATAAAATTAAAAACTTTTTTTTCATTATATTTATAAATTTCTATATTATCTTTTTCATCTAAACCAATGGGAACATCATCTGAAAGAATATTAGGGATTCTATCTAAATAATAATTCCTTTTATTTGTTATAGATTTAAATTTTAATTCTAATTTTTTTAAATCCTCTTTTAAAACTTTTATTTTTTGTGAATTTTTGGGACCATTTAAACTATTTTTTAATTGTCTCAAATCATCAATTCTTTTTTTTATATTTCTGAATTCATTATCTAAAGATATCAATTCATCAATATTGAGATTTATATTTCTTTTATTACAAATTTCTTTTACCTCTTTCGGGTTCTCTCGTATAAATTTTATGTCTAACACTGTTACCATCTCCTTTTATAAAAAAAAATGATGCTATAAAAATAGCATCATTTTAGATATTTGAAATTTGTTAAAATAAATTAACAAACTCACAGCTATCAAAACGATGCTGTAAGTTGGAGGATAAAACGATATTAAAATTTTTAATATTATTAATCATATAGATCACCTTATATATTTTTTATTAAATTATTATATCATAATTAATTTATATAGTCAAACAATAATACCTTTACTAATAAAAATATCTTTGACTTTTCTTAATTTATTATTATCTGGTGGTAAAACATCTGACAATTCGTATTTTAATCCTAAATTTTGCCATTTATATTCTCCCATTTTATGAAAAGGAAGTATTTCTACTTTTTCAACATTTTTAAGTTCTTTTATGAAATCAGCAAGATCATTTAATAATGATTCTTTATCATTCAAAGTTGGAACTAAAACATGTCTTATCCAAGTAGGTTTATTTATTTCTGATAAATATTTTGCAAATTCTAAAGTAGGTTTTAATTCAACTCCTGTTATATTTTTATATATTTTTTCATCTATAGCTTTAATATCAAGAAGTACTAAATCTACATATTTTAAAACATCTTTAACCTTATCATTGAATATATATCCTGAAGTATCTACAGCAGTATGCAATCCTTCTTGTTTAAATCTTTTTAAAATTTCTTTTAAAAAATCTATTTGCATAAAAGGTTCTCCGCCTGTTATTGTAACTCCTCCATTTTTTATAAAGCTTTTGTACTTTAAAACATGATTTACCACAAATTCTGGTGATCTATGATATTTAGCTTCTTTTATATTCCAAGTATCTGGATTATGACAAAATTTACATCTCAAAGGACAACCTTGCATGAAAATTACAAATCTTAACCCAGGTCCGTCTACAGTTCCACAAGATTCAAAAGAATGTAATTCTCCAATTAGTCTATTCAAAGCAAATCACCTTCTCAACAAAAAACTGCCGTAATTATTTTTTATATTACGACAGTTATTATTTTAAATTCTTTCTGCTATTGTTCTGTTTATAACATCTAGTTGTTGTTCTTTAGTAAGTTTTACAAAATTAACGGCATAACCTGAAACTCTAATAGTTAATTGAGGATAATTTTCTGGATGTTCCATAGCATCTATTAAAAGATTTCTATTAAAAACATTTACATTTAAATGCTGACCACCATTAGGTGTGAAATATCCATCTAATAATGAAATTAAGTTTTTTTGTCTTTCTTCATCTGTTTTTCCCAAAGTTGATGGAGTAATTGCAAAAGTATATGAAATTCCATCATTTGCATGTTCAAACGGAAGTTTTGCAACAGAAGATAATGAAGCAACAGCTCCTCTTTTATCTCTACCATGCATAGGATTTGCGCCTGGTGCAAAAGGTTCACCAGCTTTTCTTCCATCAGGAGTACTTCCAGTTTTTTTACCATAAACTACATTTGAAGTTATTGTTAAAATTGATTGAGTAGGTACTGCGTTTCTATACATCTTATGTTTTCTAAGTTCATTCATAAAATATTCTACAGTTTCAACTGCAATATTATCAGTTTCATCTTCATTATTTCCAAAAGCTACATATTCACCTTCTATTTTATAATCGATAGCAAGACCAACATCATTTCTTATTACTTTTACCTTAGCATTTTTAATTGCAGCAAGAGAATCAGCTATTATAGATAATCCTGCAATACCGAATGCTTCTGTTCTTATAACTTCAGCATCATGTAAAGCCATTTGTACTGCTTCATAGGAATATTTATCATGCATAAAATGAATTATATTTAATGCTTTAACATAAACTCCAGCTAACCATTTCAACATATTTTGAAGTTTTTCTTTTACTTCTTCATAATTTAAGTATTCGGAATTTATAGGTTCATACTTTGGAGCAACTTGCACACCTGTTTTTTCATCTTTTCCTCCATTTATTGCATATAATAAAGCTTTTGGAAGATTTACTCTTGCACCAAAAAATTGCATTTGTTTACCTATTTTCATTGGAGAAACACAACAAGCTATACCATAATCATCTCCAAATTCGGGTCTCATTAAATCATCATTTTCATATTGTAAAGCTGAAGTATCTATTGAAACTTTTGTACAATACTTTTTCCAATTTTCTGGAAGACGTTCAGACCATAAAATTGTCATATTAGGCTCTGGTGCAGAACCTAAATTATATAAAGTATTTAAAAATCTAAAAGAAGTTTTTGTTACAAGACTTCTACCATCTACACCCATTCCACCAATTGATTCTGTAACCCAAGTTGGATCACCTGAGAATAATTCATTATAAGAAGGTGTCCTTAAAAATCTAACGATTCTCAATTTCATTACAAAATGATCTATATATTCTTGAGCTGTTTTTTCATCTATTATTCCATCATCAAGATCTCTCTTTATATAAATATCTAAAAAAGTAGAAACTCTACCTAAAGACATTGCGGCTCCATTTTGTTCTTTAACAGCTGCAAGATATCCGAAATAAGTCCATTGAATAGCTTCTTTTGAATTATTAGCTGGTTTTGAAATATCAAAACCATAAGATAAAGCCATATTTTTTAAAGCATTCAAAGCTTTTATTTGTTCCGAAAATTCTTCTCTTTTTAATATTAATTCTTCATCCATATCATATTTATTATATTTCTCTGAAAGTAAAAATTTCTTTTCTTCTATTAATTTGTCTACACCATATAAAGCAACTCTTCTATAGTCACCAATAATTCTACCTCTACCATATGCATCTGGTAATCCTGTAACAATACCAGATCTTCTACAAGCTCTTATTTCATCTGTATAAGCAGAAAATACACCATCATTATGTGATTTTCTGTACTTAGTATATATTTTTTCAGTGGTTTCATCGAGAGTATAACCATATGCTTCAAGTGATTGTTTTACCATTCTAAGTCCACCATTTGGGAAAATTGCTCTTTTTAATGGTTTATCTGTTTGAACACCAACTATTTTTTCGATTTCTTTTTCAATATAACCTGGACCATAATTGTCTATTTGTGATGGTTCTGATGTTTCTGCATCATATATACCTTTTTCATTCTCAACTTTAAACATTTCAGATAATTTATTCCAAAGTTTCTTTGAATTTTCTGTTGCTTCTGCAAGAAATTTTTCATCCCCGGTATATTCAGTATAGTTATTCTGAATAAAATCTCTCACATTAATTTCTTTTTTCCATAAATCGCCTTTAAAACCTTTCCATTCTTCAAACATACTTTACCCTCCCACTATATGATTTGAGAAAAAATTGTACAATATATAGTACAATCATATGATATAATAATTCTATTTCTGACATATAAAGTCAAGTTTAAGTTTTATGTTTTAAATTTATATTGATATTAAAATATATTAAATTTTTTGATGATATAAATTGCTAATATTTAATAAAATGAAAAAAATATTATTATTTAATTAAAAAAGAGACGCTTATGGCGTCTCTATAAACAAATATATATTAACTTCTAATTTATGATAAAATATTTTTTATAACTCTACTTTAATAACAGGATCACATAGATAAGTTATTAATAGTTCAGGTTGAACTTGTGTAAAACTATTTTGATACCATTCAAAAGAAGGTCTATTTGAATCAAACTTCCATCCACTATTTGGAAGCCATTCTTTTCTCCATTTATCCCAGATATTTCCAATTTCTTCATAAGAACCTTGATGGGTTAAAATAGCATACATTCCACCAGGAGTTTCATAATATTTCAATCCAAAATCTTCTTTAATTTTTTTAGGAATACTCATACATACACCCCATCTTTTTTTATTCCAATCTATTTGAGTACTCTTTTTCACAAGATCATCTCCATTATATATTAGTTTTAAATTAAAAATCTGTCCAAACTTGTCATTTTTATATTAAAAATATTATAAATTATTTTGATATAATAAATAAGAAATAAATTTATAATTGGGAGGCAAATATGTTTGATTTTGATAATTATGAAAAATTTACCAAAGGCGAAGAAATAGCAAATTCAATAATTCATGGAATTGGAATTTTATTTTCATTGGCAGCTTTAGTTTTAATGATTGTTTTTTCATCTATTAAAGGAGATCCTTGGAAAATTGTTAGTACAACTATTTTTGGGTCTACATTACTAATTATGTATACTTCTTCTACTTTATATCATGCTCTCACTAATAGAAAAGCAAAACATATTTTTGAAATTTTTGATCATATATCAATATATTTATTAATTGCAGGAACTTATACACCTTATACATTAGTTACATTAAGAGGACCTTTAGGTTGGACAATATTTGGGATAGTATGGGGTATGGCAGTATTAGGAATACTTTTTAAAATCTTTTTTTTAAAAAAACATGTAATGCTTAGTACATTCATTTATATATTAATGGGCTGGATCATAATTATAGGAATAAAACAAATCTTTTTAAACTTACCATTTTGGGGTTTTATTTGGTTAGTAATTGGAGGAATATTGTATACTATCGGAACTATATTCTATATTTGGAGAAAATTTAAATATCATCATGCAGTATGGCATATTTTTGTATTATTTGGAAGTTTTTCACATTTTATATCTATATTTTTTTATATTATTTTTTAATATTTAAGATTATATCGAATATATTATATATTATTATATCTTGAATTAATATTTCAAATGATGTATAATATCTTTTGTTAAAAAGATATTATATAAAAAATAAACTGATGAGCAAAATACACCAGAATACTGATAAATCTATCAGTATTGACTGGTGTACTTTATTTTTTTTTGAGAGATATAATATTAACTTTTTAGGTAAAATATTAAAACATCTTGGTGGATGTAAAAAACATTAGGAGGGATTTTTATGGGATTTTTTAAGTCATTAGCTACTATGCAGGGATTAATATCTTTGATAATAGTTGTTTTGATTTGTTTGGGAGTTTATATTTTTGCAAAAAGTAAAGGAAAAAAAGCTTCTATAAGTACAAAAGATGTTGTTGCTATTGGGATAGGAGCGGCTTTATTTGCAGCTGTGTCTTTTTTATCAATACCAATAGGACCTAATACATCTTTTAGAATTGCTATAGCATTATTAGTTATATTTGGTGCAATATATGGACCAATAGTTGGTTTTCTTGTAGGATTTATAGGTCATGCTTTAAATGATGCACTTATGTATGGTTCGGTTTGGTGGAGTTGGGTTTTTATGTCAGCAATGATAGGATTATTTGCAGGATTTATATTCTTAAATAAATCTTTTAGTGTTAAAACAGGCCAAATTAATAAATCACATATAATTAAAATGTATTTATATTCAATTTTTGGAATATTAGCTGGAAGTGTAGTTTCTTATTTGGGAGATGTTTTCTTGTATGGTGAACCAGCTGATAAAGTATGGCTTCAAATAATTTTAGCAAATATTTCTAACTTTGTTGTTATCGCAGTGGTTGGAATTCCTGCTATAATTGCTTTGGCAAAAAGAAATTCAAAAGGAAGTTTGGAAAAAGAATAATCGGAGGTTTTTTAATTGGAAATTATAAAATTTGAAAATTTTTATTTCCAGTATCTGGGAGTTAAAGAAAATACTTTAAAAAATATAAATTTAATTATAGAAAAAGGTGAAAAAGTTTTAATTGCCGGACCTAGCGGATCCGGCAAATCCACTTTAGCACATTGTATAAATGGCTTAATTCCTTTTTCTTATAAAGGAAATATCAAAGGTAATTTAAAGATAAAAGATATAATTCCTCATAAAGAAAGTATATTCAAAATAAGTGAATATGTTGGGACTATATTACAAGATCAAGATGCACAATTTGTTGGTTTAAGTGTTGGAGAAGATGTAGCTTTTACTTATGAAAACAATAAAGTTGAACAAAATGAAATGCTTGAATCTGTTAAAAAAGCTCTTTTATCTGTAGATATGATAAATTTTATAAATGAAACTCCTCATAATTTAAGCGGAGGTCAAAAACAAAGAGTATCAATGGCAGGAATACTTGCATCTGATTCAGAGATTTTATTATTTGATGAACCTCTTGCAAATTTAGATCCAGCCAGTGGCAAAAGAGCCATGGAAATAATAAATGAAATACATGAAAAAACTTCAAAAACTATAATTATAATAGAACATAGAATAGAAGATGTTTTGGAATATAATATTGATAGAATGATTGTTATGAATAATGGTGAGATAGTTGCAAATGATACACCAGATAATCTATTATCTGGAGATTTTATTATATCTAATGGTTTAAGAGAACCATTGTATGTTGAAGCTATAAAAAAATTAGGAATAAATATAAAAAAAGAAGATCAAATAAGTGATATCAAAAATACTATTAAGTATAAAGAAATTTTAAATAATATTAAATATAATGAAAAAAATATTGATAATATAAATGAATCAGAAACTTTAATAAAATTTAAAAATGTATATTTTAAATATTTTGATGATTCTCCTTATACAATAAAAAATATAAATTTTGAATTAAAAAAAGGTGAAATACTATCTGTTTTGGGCAATAATGGATCTGGAAAATCTACAATGATGAAAGTTTTAACAGGAATATTAAAACATCAAAAAGGAGATATATATTATAAAGAAGAAAATATAAATAAATGGACTATTAGAGAAAGAGCAATGAAAATAGGATATGTTATGCAAAATCCAAATCATATGATAACTCAAACTCAAATATTCGATGAAATAGCATTCGGTCTTAGAAATTTTAAAGAAAATGAAAAAAATATAAAAGAAAAGGTATATGATATTTTAAAAGTATGTGGTTTACATGAATATAGAAATTGGCCTGTATCTGCTTTAAGTTATGGACAGAAGAAAAGATTAACGATAGCTTCTATATTAGTTATGAATCCTGAAATTATTATATTAGATGAACCAACCGCTGGTCAAGATTATAAAAATTATCGTGATTTTATGAGTTTTATTAATGAATTGAAAATGTCAGAAAAAAGCATAATAATAATAACACATGATATGCACCTCGCCCTTGAATATTCTGATAGATCTCTTGTTTTATGTGAAGGTGAAATTTTAAAAGAAGATACGGTATATAATATATTATCAAATGAAGAAATAATTGAAAAATCAAATTTAAAAGAAACATCTTTAACTAAACTTGCAAAAATATGTGGTATAAAAAATTCGAAAAACTTTATAAATTCTTTTATATCAAGAGATTTAAGTGGTGATTTAAATGAATAGAACCGGATCTTTATATATAGAAAAAACTTCTTTTATACATAATTTAAATGGTGCTGTAAAACTTTTGCTCTTAATATGTTGGACTGTTTTTATATTTTTATTTATGGACTTAAGAGTCTTTTTGAGTATGATAATTATAGGGTTTATATTATTAAAAATGGCACAAATACCTTTTAAAAAGATAAAAACTTTAATTTGGTTTGTTGTTATTTTTACTATATTTAATTCTATATTTCTCTTACTTATAACTCCAGAGTACGGGTCTGAACTTGCTGGTACTTATAATACTTTTTTTGAAATTGGAAATTTAAATATAACTTATGAAACTCTATTTTTTTCTTTAACTTTATCTTTAAAATATTTGTCTATATTACCAATTACATTACTTTTTCTTTTTACAACTCATCCAAGCGAATTTGCAAGTAGCTTAAATAAAATAGGAATACCATATAAAGTAGCTTATGCAGTTAATATAGCTTTAAGATATATACCGGATGTAACAGATGAAATGAAAAATATAATAAATGCTCAAGAAGCAAGAGGTGTTTGTTTTAATAAAAAAGATGCGGGGATATTCAAAAGATTAAAAAATTATGTCACTATTTTAATACCTCTTTTAATATCTTCATTAAACAGAGTTGAAATTGTTTCGAATGCTATGGATTTAAGGGGGTTTGGAAGATATAAAAAAAGAACTTGGTATCATCAAAAAACTTTTTCGATCATAGACTTTTTATTTTTAATGATATCTTTTGGCATGATAATAGTTGGAATATACTTGAAAAATACATTATTAAAAAATTTTTGGTATCCTTTTTGATTTTAAGGTTATTTTAAATTAAATTTTATTAAAATCTAAGCTTTATTTTAGAATAATTTAAGCCTTCGTAAATAAAATATAATTATGTTTTTAACTTATATTTTATTATTTTATGGAGGTGTTTACTATGAAAAAAACAGTTACAACTTTTTTTATGCCTTATGTCTTTAGGAATGTTGATTTTTGCAGGTACTTTTAGTACTAAAAATGATCCATTAGAAGAATCACCAAAAGATTTTGAGTTTGATTATCAAATGAACTCAGAATTGCAAGCAACAAAAAATGAGAATGGAGAGTTTGAATTTGAAGGGAAAATCTTGAGTATTTCTGAAAAACCAAATGAATTGGGTTATTATGAATTAGTTTTAGAATATATAGTATCGACTAATGAAGAAAATAACCCTACAGAAAAAATAGCTGTAGTTTTGAATGATTTTGGGAATAATATAAAAGATTTAGTTTCAGAACAGAGAATACATGTGATTGCTTATGAAAAAGAGCAAGATGAGAAAAAAATTTTAATTTTAAAAGAAATAAGTATAATTGAAGAAGAATAAATAAAAAAATGGAGCGGGTAATAATATACTCGCTCCAAACAAACACTTATTTGTATGTTTTATGGCAGCCCCACGGGGAATCGAACCCCGACTCTCGGACTGAGAATCCGATGGACTGGCCGTTATCCTATGGGGCCATAACAAGAGATATTATACCATTCTTTTTTAGTTTTGTAAATACTTTTTTTGAAAACTTTATGCAAAAATAATATTTGACATATAAATTTTATTTTGATATAATGGTTTTAATTCAAAAAAGTCAATTATTCTTAATTAAAGGTGATTAATATGAAAAAACTTTCAATTTCAATAAATAACTTTTTAATTCAACAATTAAATAATAATAATAATAATAATATGAACAGCGTCGGGATTTTACGCTGATTTTTTGCGTATAAAAATTAACCGACGCTTATTAGCGTCGGTTTTTTTTTATTAAATTAGGAGGGAAAATTATGAAAAGATTAGAAGAGAGAGTTGTAGATACTATTGATTTGGTTGATACTTATATCAGTGATGAATTTTATTCTGATTTATTAACTATTCAATCTGTAATATTGAGGAAAACAAGAGATGTAATGTATTCTAAAGGATTTACAGAAATTCTTCCTGTAATAATATCCCCAATAACAGATCCATTAAATCATGAAATTTTTGATGCGAGTATAGAATATTATGATCAAAAATATTCTATAACGAAATCTATGATTCTTCATAAGCAAGTTAGTACACTTGTACATAAAAAGATATTCTGTATGTCTCCAAATATAAGACTTGAAATTGAAGATAAATATGAAAGTGGAAGGCATCTTTATGAATTTGTACAACTTGATATGGAAGTTAGAGAAGCTAAGAGAGAAGATATTATGGATATAATGGAGGATTTGATAATTGAAACAATAGATTATATAAAATGTAACTATTCAAATCTTATCAAGAAGTATAATGAAACTTTAGAAGTACCAAAAAAGAATTTTAAAAAAATAAAAGTAAAAGAAGCTTTAAAAAAATATGGTAAAGATTATGAAAAAATTCTTTCAGAAAAAGAAGGAGCTCCTTTTTGGCTTATAGATTTACCTTTATTAGATAGAGAATTTTATGATAAACAAAACAAAAAAGATCCAGAATATCTTTTAGATTTTGATTTAATATATCCAAAAGGATTTGGTGAAGCCATCTCTGGAGGAGAGAGAGAACATGAATATAAACAAATACTAAGTAGAATGAGATTAAAAGGTAATTCAGAAAAAAGTTTTGAAGAATATTTAAAAATCGCAAAAAAAGGACTTCTAAAAGAATCTGCTGGATGTGGTCTTGGCATAGAGAGATTTACAAGGTATATTTTAGGACTAAAACATGTTGAAAAAGCAAGAATGTTTGCCAAGGCACCGGGGAAAATATCTATATAAAGGATGGTGAAGCATGGAGAAAGAACAACTTTTGGAATATGTAAAAAGTCAAGGTATAAAATTTATAAGACTTCAGGTTACAGATATTAATGGAATGCTAAAAAACGTTGAAGTTCCTTCTTCAAGACTTGAACAAGTTATAAAAGATGGAACCATGTTTGATGGCTCTTCTATAGAGGGATTAGCGAGAATAGATGAATCTGATATGATATTAAAGCCTGATTTAAATACTTTTACTATTTTACCTTGGACAGTTGAAAGGGGAAAAGTTGGAAGACTTATATGTGATGTTTATACTACTACTGGTAAACCTTTTGAAGGGGATTCAAGATATATATTGAAAAAAGTTGTCAAAAAACTTGAAGAAAAAGGTTATACAGGATATTGTGGGCCTGAACCCGAATTTTTTCTTTTACCAAAAGACGAAAAAAACAAGCAAATTAAACTTGAATTTTTGGATGAAGGAGGATATTTTGATCTTTTACCAGTAGATCTTGGTGAAGAAACAAGAAAATCAATAGTGAATGCTTTACAAGTTATGGGATTAAAAGTAGAAGCTTCTCATCATGAAGTAGCACCATCACAACATGAGATTGATTTTCAATATGATGATCTTATAAGTACAGCAGATAACATACAAACTTTTAAACTTGTTGTTAAAACGATGGCTCTTATAAGAGGGTTACACGCTACATTTATGCCTAAACCATTTCCTATGGTGAATGGTTCTGGAATGCATGCAAATACAAGTTTATTTAAAGAAGATAAAAATATTTTCTTCAATAAAGATGGAGATTATCAACTTTCACAGGAATTGAGGTATTTTGTTGGAGGTGTAATAAAACATATACCAGCTATTACCGCAATTGCAAATCCTACTATAAATTCTTATAAGAGATTAATACCAGGATATGAAGCACCTGTTAATGTAGCATGGTCTGTTTCGAATAGAAGTGCTTTAATAAGAGTTCCCGCAGCAAGAGGTAAAGGAACAAGAGCAGAATTAAGAAGTCCAGATCCAACTTCTAACCCATATCTTTTACTTGCTGTAATATTTGGATGTGGATTAAAAGGAATAGAAGAAAAAATAACTCCTCCAGATCCTGTTATTGAAGATATATACTCAATGGATAATAACAGAAAGATAGACCTGGGAATCGGCAAATTGCCAGGTTCTTTGAAGGAGTCATTAAATGAATTAAAAAGAGATAATTTTGTAAGAGAAATTATTGGTGAACATATATATAAGACTTTCATAAGTATTAAAGAAAAAGAAATCGAGTGTTTTAAAGTTCATGTTACCGATTGGGAAATAGACCAGTATTTGAAATTATATTAAAAATAAAGACATTTTGCAAATGCAAAATGTCTTTATTTTTTTAACTTATTTAAAGGGGAAGAGGTTTCTTTTGGTTCTTCTGCTATCAATTCTGGATTAAATAGTATATATATAAAAAAATCAAAATTCTTAATTATTTTTTTCATATTATTACCTCCTTTTAATGTTCATTTATATTTTAACAATTTTAATGTATTTTAGAAATTTAAAGTTATTACATTTAGAAATTAAAACTTACATGTATGTAAGTTAAGGTAATTTATTATGTATTAATTCTAACAATATTTTTCTGTAATGAATATTAACAAATAGAGTGGTAAAATAATATTATAAGAATTATATTTGGGAGGATTTTTATGAATATAAAAAGAGCTATAATTTCAGTATATGATAAAACTGGATTAGAAAAACTTGCAAAATTTCTTAAAGCAAACGATGTTGAAATAATATCTACTGGTGGAACTGCTGAATATTTAAATAGTATAGGAATTTCTGTGACTAAAATGTCTGAATATACTGACTTTCCAGAAATATTGGGAGGCAGAGTTAAAAGTTTACATCCTAAATTATTTGGAGGAATTCTTGGAGAAGTTGGAAATAAAGAACATGAAGAACAATGTGATAATTTAGGTATAAAAAGAGTAGACCTTGTTGTAGTTAATTTATATCCATTTGATGAAATCGCTAAAAATACAACTATAGAAAAAGAACTTTTAAATTATATTGATATAGGTGGACTTGCAATGATAAGAGCTGCAGCAAAAAATTATAGAGATGTTGTACCTCTTGTTGATCCAGAAGATTATGAAGATATAATAGAATCTATTGAAGAATGTGGAGATGTACCTTTACATAATAGAAGAAAATTATCTTTAAAAGCATTTTATACCACATCTAAATATGACTCAAACATTCATAAAGTGTTTAGTGAACTTTTTGCTTCTGAAAAATTTGATCATGAATTTTTTGAAATAGGTGGAATGTTGAGATATGGTTCTAATCCACTTCAAGAAGCTACACTCATGAAATTTTCAGGTGGAGAAAGTATTTTTGATCATATGGAAAATATGACAAAATTCAAATCTCCAACCCTTAGGATAATAAAAGATATAAAAAAATTATTCAAATTAGTTAGCAAAACGAATAGAGAAATAATAGCTTTTTCAAAGAAAGGAATTATTGTATTTGCTTATATAGATCCATCAGAAAAAGACTTGGAAGAATTTTTTAAACATATAAATAAATTGAGGGGTGGAGTATTATATACCGATAGTTTAGATATAATAAAAAAATTAAAAAACAATATGATAGATTGTATTTTAACTACGGCAGATATAAATCAAGAAGATCTTTTATCATACAAATCTATGGTATTCAAAATGGATAGATTTGATATGTCCTTTGACCAAGAATATATTATAGACGAAGATATAGTTATAAAACAAGAATATAAAAATTTAATAATTGATTCAGACGATTATTCGAAATTAGCTTTTGAAATTGCTAAAATGCATAAATCAGATTCAATCGTATATTTAAAAGGAAATAGAATTTATTCTGGAAATCAAAGTTCATTAAATAGAATGATAGCTTTAAACACCTTAGAATACGTGTTAAATGCTTTTGATGAAAATTTAAATACTGGAACTATGATTTTTGATTCACCAATTAATGATGAAAGAATAATAAAAAAATTAGAAGACTGGAATATTAATGAATTGATAGTTCCACCGCCATTACCTAAAGATAAACAATATTTAGAAACTTTAAAACAAAAAGGTTTTAAGATAATTGTAACGCCTAATAGATATCATAAGTATTGATTTTTTTGATTTTTATGGTATAATTCTTTTTGGGACTACACGTGGCTGGGTCCTGCGCAACGAAAACTAGTGAAACTGGTCAGGCCCGGAAGGGAGCAGCCATAAGCTTTGTCTTTTGTGTGCCGCAGGGAAGCTCAGCCACCTTTTTTTATATATTTTATTATGAGGGGGAATAAAATGAAAAAGAACTTAATGGTTTTATTAATTCTTACTATGACTATTTTATCTTTTTCTAAAGTTTTTGGAGTTATAAATACTCCATTTTCTATAGGTGCGGGGTATGAAGATGAGAATAATTATTTGAAATTAACAAATAAAGATTTTTCTTTTTCATATAAATATACTTTTTTTGATCAAATAAGACCTTTTTTAAGTTTGAATTTCGATTTTAATAATCCAGTTTTTAATAATAATTTAAACGCTGGTGTAGATCTTATATATGAAGATTTTGATTTTGGAATAGGCTTATGGAATTCTTTTACAGAAGATGCCTCTGAAACTGGAAATAATAAATCAGGTTTTGCAGGTGCAAATGTCTTTTTTAATGGAGGCTTGGGAAACATAATATTTGGAGCTAATCTTACATATAGACTTATAGATATAATAAGAACTGATGAAGGACTTAATTATAATTTTCAAGCTTTTCCGGAAGATCTTGCACAATTAAGAGGCTTTAGTGGTTATATTGGATATGAAATATTTGAAACAAAAGAAGCGATGATGAGATTTTATGTCAATTTTGCTGGAAAATATTCTATAGTTCCTGGTGGATTTGTTTTTTATAAATTTGATCAAGATTATAGTTTTAATTTAGAATTGTATTTAAATGCTTTTTGATGGAGGTATTTCAATGAATCAAAGGAACAAAAAAAATAAAAAAGATAAAAAAGAAAATGTTAAAATATTAGGTCCAGAAGATTTAATGCATTTAGATGTAGAAAGTGTTGTTGATATAGTTAATCAAAAAATAAAAGGAAACAAAAAAGAAGTAAAAAAAATAAAACCAGAAGGATTTGAACATTATTATACAGAGAATCCAACATCTGAAATGAGATCTAAAAAATTAAAATTAAAATTAAAAAATGATCATGAATATATATTTAAATCTGTAACTGGAGTTTATGGAAAGAAAAAAATAGACAAAGCTACAAGACTTTTAATAGAAAATGCAGAAATTTATGGAGAAAATATTTTAGACATAGGATGCGGATATGGTCCTATTGGTATAACTTTAAAAAAAGAGAATCCAAATTTAAAAATGTATATGAGTGATATAAATAATAGAGCATGTGATTATGCCGGTGTAAATGCTAAAGATAACAATGCTGATATTGAAATAAGACAAGGTTATCTTTATGAACCATGGGAAGATATGATGTTTGATACAATAATTTCAAATCCTCCAATAGTAGCAGGTAAAAAAGTTTGGCAATCTTTGATAGAAGGTTCTTATAAACATTTAAATAAAGATGGAGTATTACTTTTAGTAGCTTATCACAATAAAGGTGGTAAAAGAATACAAGAATATATGGAAAATATATTTAAAAATGTAGACACTTTACAAAAAAGTGGTGGAATAAGAGTATATAAATCTATAAAGGAAGAATAAAATGTTTTTTGAATGTAAAAATATAGAATTTGATTATAATGAAAATAAAATATTGAAAAATATCTCCCTCGAGTTTAAAAAGGGAGAATTTGTTGGTTTAGTTGGAGATAATGGTTCTGGAAAATCAACATTAATGAAAATTTTAAGCGGTATATATGAACCTAAAAATGGGAAAATAATATATGAAAATGAAGAATTGAATATAAAAAATAGAACAAAAATTGGTTATGTTTTTCAAAATCCAGAAAATCAAATAGTTGGAGTTACTGTTGATGAGGATATAGCTTTTGGACTTGAAAATACAGGTGTTCCAAGAGAAGAAATGATAAAAAAAATAAAATGGGCACTCGATGTAGTTGGCTTAAATGAAAAAGAAAAAGCTGATCCAAACACTTTATCTGGGGGTCAAAAACAAAGACTCGCAATTGCTTCAATAGTTGCAATGGATCCTTCCATAATATTTATGGATGAACCTACAACTATGTTAGATCCAAAGGGAAGACTTGAAGTTTATAAAGTAATAAAAAAACTTGTGAATATGGGAAAAACTATAATTATTGCATCGCATCATGCACCAGATTTAAATGAAGTTGATAGAATTATAGGACTTAAAAATGGTAAAGTTATTTATGATGGAAATAGAGATAAATTTTATATGAATACAAAAATGGCTATAGAAATACCTTTTGATATAAAATTAAAAAAATTTTTAAATAAATCTTATGATGAGTTGGTGGAAGAAATATGTCAATAAAAGTAAAAAATCTTACATATACATATTCTAAAAATACACCATTTGAAAAGATAGCTTTAAACAATATAAATTTAGAAATAAAATCTGGAGAATTATGGCTATTTGTTGGTCATACGGGGTCTGGTAAAAGTACATTAATAAATACGTTTAATGGCCTTTTAATTCCTCAACAAGGTGAAGTATATATAGATGAAGAGTCTACAAAATCTAAAGAAATAAAAATAAAGGATATAAGAAGAAAAGTAGGTATAATATTTCAATATCCAGAAACTCAGTTTTTTTTACCTACCATAAAAGAAGAAATATTATATGCACCCAAAAATTTTAATGTAAACATAGACAAAAAAGAAATATCATTTTATATGCAACTTTTATCTTTACCTTATGAATATCTTGAAAGATCTCCTTTTAACTTATCTGGTGGAGAAATGAGAAAAGTAGCTATAATTTCAGTATTATCTTATAAACCAGAGTATATAATTTTTGATGAACCAACTGTTGGTTTAGATTATTCTACCAGAGAATCTGTTTTTAATACAATAAAACAACTCAATAAAATGGGAAAAACAATAATATTATCTACACATTGGATAAGTGAATTTCTTGAATTAAAACCGAATGTATTAATGTTAAAAGATTCAAAAGAAGCTTTTATAGGAAGTTTCGATGAATTTATAACTCTGGATTATAATGTTTTGGAAGATTCGGGAATAATACTTGATGAAAAGTTAGACTTATATAGAAAAACTATTATACATAAAAAAGAAAATATAAAAAATAAAATTTTAAATATATAAATAGGGCATTCGCCCTATTTTTAATTTAAATGACTTTTCTATGACTCTAAATGACTTAAATCGTCTAATATTAGATTTGAGTTTTTGATAAAAATTCTGTATTTTATTTTTGAATAATGAAAAAATTTTCATATGCAGGAGGATTAAATTGAAAACAAGATTACAATCAAAAAAGATGAAAAAAAGGAATTTAGGTCATGAAATCGAACCATATATTTTTATTGGAATACTATTATTAATATTTGTTCCCTTAGCGAATATTATGGGAACAGCAAATTTATTCAAAACTCTTATGAATACTGCACACAATCTTTTATTAAATACTGTATTTTTTATAATGGCTGTTGCGGTATTAACTGGAGCACTTGGTTCTCTTTTATCGGAATTTGGAGTTGTTAATCTTTTAAATAAATTATTAAAACCTTTGATGAAACCTTTATATGGATTACCTGGAGCAGCATCTTTGGGAATATTAACAACTTTTTTATCAGATAATCCTGCAATAATTTCTCTTGCTAAAGACAATGAATTTATAAAATATTTTCAAAAATGGCAAGTACCTTTATTATGTAATTTAGGAACATCTTTTGGAATGGGTTTAATTGTTTCAACTTATATGATGGCTCAGTCTGGAACTATGGGAGTAAACTTAATAAAGCCAGTTTTAATAGGTCTTCTTGGAGCAGTTGTTGGTTCTATTATTAGTGTAAAAATCTTTTCTATATACACAAAAAGATTTTATGGCTCTGAAGAAGAAACTATTCAATCCAATATAAATTGGAGAAAAGTTAGACAAGGTACAGTTGGTTCAAGATTTTTAGATGCCCTTTTAGAAGGTGGAAAAAGTGGTGTTAATCTTGGTTTAGATATTATTCCAGGAGTATTAATAATTTCATCATTTGTTATGCTTATTACTTATGGACCAAAAGATCCAAATATAGGATATCAAGGACTTGCTTTTGAAGGTGTTCCATTTTTACCTTGGTTGGCTTCAAAAGTTTCTGGAGGATTGGAATTTTTATTTGGATTTCAAAGCCCAAAATTAATAGCTTTTCCATTGACAGCACTTGGCTCGACCGGAGCGGCTTTGGCGTTAATACCATCTTTTATAAATGAGGGAATATTAACAGCAAATGATATCGCTGTTTTCACATCTATAGGTCTTACATGGAGTGGTTATTTATCAACTCATGTTGCCATGATGGATTCTCTTGCTGCAAGAAACCTTGCTTCAAAGGCAATCTTTGCCCATACTATAGCAGGAATAATTGCAGCATCTGTAAGTCATTTTTTGTATATTATTATTTAAACAGATATATTAAAAAATAGCCATTTTACACCTTAAAAAGACAAAATATCGCTATAAAGTTGAAAAAAATATATTTAAGATATATAATTAATTCAATTGGAGGTGTTAAAATGAAAAAAAATCTAATCATATTATTAATAACAATTATAGGAATATTTGCTTTTTCTCAAGATATGAGAAAAACATTATTAGTTTATACTAAAGGGTACTCAGAAGCGACTGGCTTACTTGAAAGTGAATTAAACAGGAGAATATCCTATTTAGGAAAATACAAACTCGTTGATAAAGATGATCTTCTTTTTAGAGATATATTAGGAAATTTAAATTCTAATATAAATCAATCTAATTTAAAAGAATTAAATGTAGATGCTATTGTTTTTGTTGATGTTACTGATTCATACCAAAATTCTTATATAGATAAGAACAATTATTTATGGTGGGATTTCAAATTATATGTAAATTATAAATTGATAAATGTTCAAAATGGAGATGTTTTGGAAAGTAAAAGATTTACAGGATCTGGAACTTCATATACAAAACTTGCATCTACTGGATTTTTTACCCCAAGTAATAGTTCTTATGTTATGAAACAAGCCAGAGATCAGGCGGTAGGAGAAGTGACGGGTAATATAGTTTCTAAATTGAATATGCTATTTAGAATTAAAGCGGATATGAATAGTAACATAGTAAATGATTTTGTTAAAATTAACAAAGGTAAGAATTATGGAGTTTATAATGGTATGATATTTCAATTTGTGAAAGAATTTGATGGAAAGATGATAACAGATGGAAAACTTGTAGTTAAACAAGTAAGAGAAAATGAATCTGTCCTTAGAATTCTTGAACATCCTAGAGCTTTTAATATAAATAATGCAGATTATGTAATAGAAGCACCATATGAATTAGCGATTAGAGCTTTATACGATATAAGCTATTTAAATAAAGGACTTAAAGATCATGGTGTAAGTTTTGCATTTGCGATAGATAATTATGAAGGATTATATCTTGGAGGAAATTTTGAATATAATTATAATATAAATTATAATATGATTTCTATTGCTTTTAGATTGGGTTATATATTGGATATGAATGATTTTGCGATAACACCTAATATAGGACTTGGAGTAGTTTCTAAATTGTATTCAGAAGATTTTTCAGATGATTCTTTTGCTGTAACTCCTGGACTCAAATTAGATTATTTCTTTAATAAAAATATTGGACTAACAACGGAAATTGGGTATGATTTTAATTTTGGCTTTAATGGAAATCCTATAGATAATAAATTAAAACTTTCTGCTGGTTTAGAATTAAGATTTTAATTTGAATAAAAATAAAGGTTTGCAGTTGTTTTTAAACTGCAAACTCTTTTTTTATGGAGGTTATTTATGTTAAAAGCTATTATATTTGATTTATATGGTACATTAATTGATGCTGAAGGATTGTTTTATGAGGTTTCGAATTTATTATCTAAAAAGACTTCAAAAAATGTTGAATATATTGAAAAAGAAGTTTTAAATCTATATTCTCATTATTTTAAAGATTATTATTTAAAAGAATTTAAACCTGAAAAATACTATTATAAAATGCTTTTCAATGAAATTATAAAAAAATATAATTTAAAAGAAGATGCAAAATATTATATAGACTTTATGTATGAAAGTTTTTCAAAATTACCATATTTTAAAGATATTGATTATTTAAATGAAATAAAAAAGAAAAATATATATGTTAGTATACTTACAAATGCAGATTCTTATTTCGTAAGAAAAAAAATTAATTCATCACAAATATACTATGAAGATCTTATAATATCTGAAGAAGTTGAGTTATATAAACCTGATAAAAGAATATTTGAATTAGCTCTTCAAAGACTTAATTTAAATAAAGAAGAAATAATATTTATAGGTGATAATTTAATTACCGATATTAAAGCAACAAAAGATATAGGTATAAAGTCCTTAAGAATAGATAGAAAAGGAAAAGGAGACATATCTTCTTTATATGAATTGATAAATTACATTTGAGGTGATAACTTTGTATGATTTATATTCTGAATATGAACCGAGAGGAGATCAACCGCTTGCCATTGAACAACTTGTACAAGGATTAAATGATAAAAAAAGATTTCAAACACTTTTAGGGGTTACTGGATCTGGAAAAACTTATACCATGGCTAATGTCATTGCAAAAACAGGTAGACCAGCGTTGATAATGTCACCAAATAAAATACTTGCAGTTCAACTATACCATGAATTCAAAGAATTTTTTCCAAATAACAAAGTCGAATTTTTTGTATCTTATTATGATTATTATCAGCCTGAAGCATATGTTCCCACAAGAGATATATATATTGAAAAAAATGCTGATATAAACGATATTTTAGTTAAAATGAGATTATCTACGTTAAAATCTATATTAACAAGAAAAGACGTAATCGTTGTTTCATCTGTATCAGCAATTTATGCATCTGGAAACCCAAGAGACTTTGCGAATATAAATCTTTATTTAAAAAAAGGTCAAAGATACTTAAGAAGAGACATATTAGAAAAACTTGGTAAAATGCAATACACAAGAAAAGAAGATGATTTTACTGGTGGTACATTTAGATGGAAAGGTGAAACATTAGAAATTTATCCTGTTTATGATGACCATGGAATAAGAATTACTTTTTTTGATGATGAAATAGAAAATATAATATCTTTTGATATTTATAATAGAACACATATTGAAGATTTTGATAAAATAACTATATATCCCGCAAAAGAATTTGTTACGACAGAAGATAAAATTCTTGGAGCAATAAAAGATATAGAAAATGATTTAGATCTTCAAATTCAAAAATTTAAAAAAAATGGTAAATTATTAGAAGCGCAAAGAATAGAGCAAAGAACCAGACAAGATATAGAATTTCTTGAAACAATGGGATATTGTAAAGGAATAGAAAACTATTCAAGATATTTTGATGGTAGAAAACCAGGAGATTCTCCTTGGACATTATTGAATTACTTTGAAAAAGATTTTTTAACTTTTATAGATGAATCACATATAGCAGTTCCACAAATTGGAGGAATGTATAAAGGAGATTATGCAAGAAAAAAAAATCTTGTTGATTTTGGATTTAGACTTCCTTCTTCTCTTGATAATAGGCCTTTAAGATTTGATGAATTTGCCCAAAGAGTAAATCAAACTATTTTAGTATCGGCTACACCTGGAAGATTTGAAAAAGAAGTTTCTGAACAAGTTGTTGAGCAAATAATAAGACCTACAGGTTTATTAGATCCTGAAGTTATAGTTAGAGCTACAGAAGGTCAAATAGATGATTTTGTTTCTGAAATCAGTAAAATAGTTAAAAGAAATGAAAGAGCTCTTGCAGTTGTATTGACGAAAAAAGATGCTGAAATGTTATCAGATCATTTGAATCTTATGGGAATTAAATCAGAGTATTTACATTCTGAACTCGATACTTTAGAAAGAGCAGAAGTTGTAAAAAAATTAAGAAATGGTGATATAGATGTAGTTGTTGGAGTTAATCTTTTAAGAGAAGGTTTGGATATGCCAGAAGTCTCTCTTGTTGTTATAATGGATGCGGATAGAGAGGGTTTTTTAAGATCAGAAACAACTCTTATACAAACAATAGGTAGGGCTGCAAGAAATGTAAATGGAAAAGTTTTATTATATGCTGATAAAATGACACCAGCTATGAAAATTTCTATAGATGAAACTAATAGAAGAAGAAAAATACAAAAAACATTCAATGAAGAAAACAATATAATACCTACTTCAATAATAAAAAAATTACCTGATGATGTATTTGCGCCTTTTAAAGATAAAATGACTGAAGAAGACTATGTATTTGAAGTTGGTGAAGGTATGAGTCCAGAAGATTATTTAGCAGTTCTTGAAGAAGAAATGTATAAAGCAGCATCTGAATTAAGATATGAAGATGCAGCAAAATATAGAGATGAAATAAATAATGTGAAAAAAAAGTATAGTATAAATTAAAAAACTTACCTTTTTATAAGGTAAGTTTTTCAAAATTTTTAGTTAAATTAACTTCTTTTTGGCTTTATAAATTTATCTGTGTTAAAGAAGAATGTATAAATTCCCCATATGAAAACATATAAAAGGAAAACCGTTATCCAAAGCATCTGTATATCATCCATAATCCCAAAAATAGCAGTACCTCTTATAAAGGTAATTGCCATTGCAAGTATCCATTCTCTGGATAATAAAGCGACTAAAGATGCTAAAAATATTATTGCGGGAATATCAACAACTAAACTAAAAATTAGTAAGCAAGCAATTCCAACAATCCACAGAGAAATTCTGTAAATTAATTTTTTTTGCTTTTTTTTGGCACTTTTTTCTGAAATTGAGTCTGACAAAAACGACACCCCCTAAAAAAGATTATTATTTATCTAATTATACAATAATTTTATTCATTTTACAAATGGATAAACAAAAATTAATTATCTTCATCATTAATTTTAAGTATTGCTAGAAAAGCATCCTGAGGAATAGAAACACTTCCTATTTCACGCATTTTTTTCTTTCCTTCTTTTTGTTTATTCAAAAGCTTCATTTTTCTTGTAATATCTCCACCATAACACTTTGCTAAAACATCTTTTCTTAAAGCTTTTATTGTAGACCTTGCTATTATTTTACCATGTGAATAAGCTTGTATTGGGATCTCAAATTGATGTTTTGGAATTAAATCACTCAATTTGTCAACAATTTTTCTTGAAGTTTCATAAGCTTTACTTTCATGTTCTATAAAAGAAAGAGCGTCTACAGTTTCCTTATTAACAAGTATAGTTATTTTTTCGAGATTAGACTTTCTATAATCTATGTACTCATAGTCCATAGAAGCATAACCTCTTGAAATGGCTTTCATCTTATCAAAATAATCAAATATTAAATCAGCTATAGGAATTTCAAAATGTAAAACAACTCTATCTTTACCAGCATTTGAAACTGATTTAAATTCGCCTCTTTTTTCAACTTGGGAAAGATTCATTAAATTGCCCATATAATCTGGTGGTGTTATTATATCGAGTTTTGCATAAGGTTCATATATTTCATCTATAGAATCATTAGATGGAAATTCTGATGGGTTTGTAACTTCAAGCATTTCACCAGATTTTAATTTAGTTTTATAAACGACACTTGGAGCTGTTAAAATAACAGCTATTTCAAATTCTCTTTGAAGTCTCTCTCTAACTATATCCATATGTAATAAACCTAAAAATCCACATCTAAAACCAAATCCCATAGCTGGTGAATGTTCAGCTGTAAATGTCAAAGCTGCATCGTTTAATTTAAGTTTTTCCAGTGCTTTTCTTAATTCTTCATAATATTTTGGTACTCCCGGATAAAGTCCAGCATAAACCATTGGTTTTGATTCCTTATAACCTGGTAATCTTTTATCTGTAGGATTTGATTGAAGAGTTATTGTATCTCCAACATTTGCTTCTTCAATGTCTTTAATTCCAGCTATAATATACCCAACTTCTCCAGCTGTTAAATCTTCAGTTTCTTGTAATTCAGGGTGAAATATTCCAACTTCTGAAACTTCATAAGAAGTATCTTTAGCCATTAATTTTATGGTATCACCTTTTTTAATAGAACCAGAAAAAATTCTTGTATATATTATAACCCCTTTATATTTATCATATTCAGCATCAAATATTAAAGCCTTTAATTTATCATCCGAACTACCTTTACTTACAGGTGAAGGAACAGTTCTTACTATTTTTTCGAGAAGATCATGAACACCTTCTCCTGTTTTGGCACTTAATTTTGATATATCATCTGTATCAATTCCAACTAAATCATTTATTTCAAGAATAGTTTCTTCAGGGTTAGAATTTGGTAGATCTATTTTATTTATAACCCCTATAATTTCAAGGTCATTTTCAAGTGCAAGATAGGTGTTTGTAACAGTTTGAGCTTCTACACCTTGAGACGCATCGACGAGTAAAACAGCACCTTCACAAGCAGCTAAACTCCTGGAGACTTCATAAGTGAAGTCTACATGTCCAGGAGTGTCTATTATATTTATTTCATAAGTATTTCCATCATCAGAATCATAGTAAATTTTTACGGGTTTTGATTTTATTGTTATTCCTCTTTCTCTCTCTAATTCCATACTATCCATAAATTGCTCTTTCATTTTTCTCTCTTCAACAGAATGAGTCATTTCAAGAATTCTATCTACAAGAGTTGTTTTTCCATGATCTATATGAGCAATTATAGAAATATTTCTAATCAACTCAGGGTTATACAAAATTATTACACCTCCATAAAACTTCTTATTTTCAAAGTTTATTATACCAGATTAATTATTAATAAACAAAATGAGGAGGTTAAAAGTGTATTCTTTTATTTGTTTTACCACTTTCATATATTGCACATATCATCTCTTGAGTTTTAAAAGCTTCATTACCATCAATTTCAGGTTTTTCCGAATTTAAAATGTTTTTATAATATTTTGAAATTTGTTTTATATGACTAACACCCCAGTAACCTTTCACATTACCATAATTAAAAGTTTCTGCTGGATTTTTATCTGCAATTAATTCTCTACCATCATTAAATTTTATAATAGCTTTATCTGCTATCATTTTTACTAATCCTTTTTCACAATGAATTTCTATTTCTACTGGAGCATCATATGAATAATAATTTACAGCATGAAAAGAAGTTAATACACCATTTTTATATTTTATAACTCCTTCAGCCGAATCTTCTACTTCTATTATTTCATGAGCTCTATTACTTATATTAGCATCTATATAATCTATTTCACTATTTATAAACCATCTCATCAAATCCATAGTATGAATTGCTTGATCTATAATTACACCGCCACCTTCTTTATCCCAAGTACCTTTCCAATCACTTTTTTGATAATATTCATCAGATCTATCCCAGGTTACTGAAAGTTTCCCAGAAAGGATCTTACCAAGCTCTCCAGATTCAAGAGTGTTTTTTATTAATTGGGATCCAGGATTATATCTATTTTGAAATATAACTCCAAGAGTGATATTATTATCTTTTGCTGCATTTATCATATCATTAGCATCTTTCAAATTTATTGACATGGGTTTTTCAGTCATTATATTTATTTTTTTACTTGCAGCATATATTGCAATTGGGGGATGCATATAATGAGGTGTACATATATGTATTATATCGAGATTTTCTTTTTCTATCATATCTTTATAATCTAAATAATAATTACAATTAAATTCTTTTGCTTTACTTTTAGCTCTGTCCTCTTTAGTATCACAAACAGCTACTAGTTCGGCACTTTCTATCATTTGAACAGAAACAGCATGCATTGGAAAAATATTTCCACAACCTACAATACCAACTCTTAATTTATTCATATTTATTCCTCCATTTAATATTTAAGAATGTGATGAGCTTTAGGCCCACCACATATCATTAGTTTTTTCAAATACTAAAACTTCTTTTAAAAATGAAATAGCTTTTTTTAAACCTTCATTTCCAGACATAAGACTATCCTCATGTTCTATACTAAGTGCTCCATCATATCCTATCAATCTTAAAGCACTTACCATATCTTTCCATGTTTGATAATCATGACCATAACCAACAGTTCTAAAAATCCAAGATCTATTTATTTCATCACCATAATGTTTTGTATCTAATACACCATTTACAGAAGTATTTCTTTTATCTATTTTAGTGTCTTTTGCATGAAAATGATAAATAGAACTTCCAAGTTCTTTTATAGCTTCTACAGGATCTATTCCTTGCCAAAATAAATGACTTGGATCAAAATTTGCACCTATTATATCTCCGACTGAATTTCTCAATTTCAACAATGTTTCAGGATTATAAACGCAAAAACCAGGATGCATTTCAAAAGCAATTTTTTTAATACCATGATCTTTAGCAAACTTACTTTCATTTTCCCAATAAGGAATAAGAATATCATTCCATTGAAAATCTAGTATTTTTAAGAAATCTTCTGGCCATGGGCATACAACCCAATTAGGATACATAGAATTTTTAGAATCTCCTGGACAACCAGAAAATCCATTTATAGTATCTACACCAAGTTTTTCAGCTAAAAGTATAGCTTTTTCGAACTCTGTATGAAATTTATTGGCAATTTCTTTTTGAGGGTGAACAGGATTTCCATGACAACTAATACCACTTATAGACATTTCATACTTATTTATAGTATCTTTAAATTTTTGTAATTCATTAGAATTATTTAAAAGTAAATCTGGATTTGCATGATTAGTCCCTGGATAACCTCCTGCACCAATTTCAACAGATTGAACACCTAATTTTTTTAAATAATCTAAAGCAGAATCAAGATCTTTACTTCCTAAAACTACTGTAAAAACACCAAGTTTCATATTCTTCACTCCTTTAAAATAGCCATTTTTGAAAGATTCTTTATACTTATAGAAATATTTTTAAGCCCATCTGGTTTAGGATCATCATTTTCCACTATTAACGTTTCAATATCAATATCTTTAGCATATTTTATAATACTTTCAATATCAATAATTCCTTCACCTATAGCTTCAAAACTTTTTTTAGAATCATTTTTCATATCTTTTATATGTATTAAAGAACATCTATTTTTATATTTATTCATTAATTTTAATGGATCTACATTAGCTTTATAAACCCAAAATGTATCTATTTCGGCTTTTACTAAATTTTCATCTGTATTTTCATAAATAAAATCAAAAATATATTTTCCATCTATTGTGTTAAACTCATGATCGTGATTATGATAAAAAAGTTGTAATCCGTTTTCTTTTAATTTTTTTCCAATAAAATTTAGATCTTTACAAAAAGAAGCCCAATCGTCTATAGAATCAAATTTTGCCCATGGACATATAATATTTTTATTACCTATTTTTTTATTAAAATCAATCTCATATTTAAGATTATTTTTCAAATTTTCAAATGACACATGAGAGCCAAATGGCTTTAAATTTAATCTTTTTAAATTATCAGAAAGATCTTCTGCACTTAAATCATAATATCCAGCAAATTCAACACCATCATATCCAAGAGAAGAAACTTTTTTAAGGGTACCCAAAAAATCATTTTTATTAAACTCTCTTAATGTATATAATTGTACTGAAATAGGAATGTTCATATAATCACCTCATTTAAAATAAACAGGTTTTCCTGTTTTTGAAGATTCGTATATAGCTTCAAGTATTTGAGTTACAACTAATGCCTCTTCAGGTTTTACAACAGGTTCTTTATCTTCAACAATAGATTCAATCCATTTCTTTGCTTCTAAATCTGCAGGACTATCTTGTGTACCATCATAGAAATCTACACCATCTTCTGTTAAAGCAGGTTTTTCTACATATTGTTTATTATATTTGACACCATTTATTCTGAGTCCATCTCTCATATCTGCACCTGCTTTTGTTCCGCATAAAGTAGTTCTTGCTTCACCAATATCTAAAGTATTTAAAGCCCAACTAGATTCTAAAAATATTGTGGAATTATCTTCCATTACAATATAACCAAAAGCTGAATCTTCAACTGTAAATTTTTCAGTATCCCAATCACCCCAAGCATTGGCTGTTTCCTTTTGATCTTTTAGTTTATAAAAAGTATTTCCAACAACCATTTTAGGTTTATAATTATTCATCATCCATAAAGTTAAATCTAAAGCATGAGTTCCTATATCTATTAAAGGTCCTCCTCCTTGAGCTTCTTCATCTAAAAAAACACCCCATGTTGGAACTGCTCTTCTTCTTATTGCATGAGCTTTTGCAAAATATATATTTCCAAGTTCATCATTATTACATGCTTTTTTTAAATATAAAGAATCTGGTCTAAACCTATTTTGATAACCAATAGTCAATTTTTTTCCAGTTTCTTCTGCTGCTTTCACCATCTCAATGGCCTGATTATAAGTTTTTGCCATTGGTTTTTCACACATAACATGCTTATCATTTTTTAAAGCAAAAACAGTAATTTCTGAATGAGATATATTAGGAGTACAAACATGTATTACTTCTATATCCTTTTCATTAATGATTAGATCTTTATAGTTTTCATAAACTTTAGCATCTTCAGTGCCATATTTTTTACAGGCTTTTTCAGCTCGTTCAGGTATAATATCACAAAATGCTTTTATTTTAACATTTGATAACTTAGATAATGATGGAAGATGTTTCTGATTGGCAATTCCACCACAACCTATTATTCCTACATTTACAATTCTTGCCATTGAAATCACTCCTTTTTGGTTGACTCTCTTATCAATAATTGATGGTTAAGAACAACATTTTTTATAATATTTTTTTTGTTTTTTATTATTTCTATAATTAATTCCATAGCTTTATTACCCAATTCATATCTTGGTTGAGAAACGGTGCTTAAAATGGGATCATACATAGATGAAATACTTAGATTATCAAAACCTATTATAGAAATATCATCTGGCACATTAACATTAAAACTCTTCAAAGCTTTAATGGCACCAATTGCAATAATATCTGAGACAGTAAACAAAGCATCTGGAACTTTTTTTTCATCAACAAAACTCTTTATGGCATTTATTCCACCTTTAAATCCATAACTCTCATATCTTATTAAAGATTCATCGATTTGTATATTATTTTCATACAAAGCTCTTCTATAACCTTTTTCCCTATCTTTAGAAGATTGATGAGGCTTTTTAGAGTTAATTAAACCTATTTTCTTATGACCATTTTTTATCAAATATTCAACGGCTTCAAAAGCGGCTTTTTCATTATCTATTGAAACTCTACTTATTTGTGAATTTTCAAGATATTCACAACATTGAATTAATGGATAGTTTTTGCCGATTGTATTCATAGTATATGTATCAATTTCTGGAGCCATAAATATAACACCATCAACTAATTTATTTTTTAATAAATCAAGATATTTTTTTTCTCTTTCAATATTAGAGTCAGTATTACAAAACATGACATTATAGTTATTCTTATGACCATAATCTTCCATACCTTTTATAACTTTTGAATAAAATGGATTAGAAATATTTTGTAATAAAACAAGAATCATTTTAGTTTCAGATCTTCTTAAATTTCTACCCAAAAGATTAGGTTCATAATTTAATTCTTTTACAGCGTTTATTACATTTAATCTTGTTTTTGCAGAAACTTTTGGGCTATTATTCAAGACCCTTGATACAGTTGCAACAGATACACCAGCTAAATTTGCCACATCTTGTATTTTACTCATTAATATTATCAACTCCTGTGATGTAATGGATTACATTATTTGAAAAGCAAAAAAGAAAAATCATGTAATGGATTACATTTCTATTTTAATTTTTTATGAATAAAAAAACAAACATATTTATAAGTTATTATGATTAAATATTGCAGATTATATATCTAAAAATAAAAAATCCTTCGAAAATGAAGGATTTTAATTAGGTTTCTCTTATAATCAATTTTGTTTTTAATTTAATATTTTTTATATCTTCATTTCCTTCAATATAAGAAAAATAAAGATTTGTAGCTTCTTTAGCCATCTTTTCAAAAGGTTGTCTTATTGTGGTTAATCCAGTGACTTTACTAAAAGGAAGATCATCGACTGAAATCATGTTATAGTCTTCATCAGGTGTATATATATTTTGATCAAAAAAAGCTTTCAATCCAAAAGCAATCTTATCAGCAGTTGAAAATATTAGATTATGCTTTTTCTTTGAAGCTATTCTCTTAGCAAGTTTAAATCCGCTATCCCAATTTAAATCAGTATATATTATATTAGGCTTTTTACCATTTTTCTCAAGAGTTTCTACAAATCCTCTATCTCTATTTTCAAATACGGTTGAAGTGAATTCATCTTGTACTTCTTTATATGAGATTAAAAAGAAGTCAGAATCATCTTTTTGTTTTTGTAATAAATATTTAGCTGCATTTACTCCCACTTCAAAATTATCTATATGAACAGAATCAAATCTTTCATCAAAAGAATCGATTAAAACTATTTTTTTATTTAGAGGATTATCTTTAAATATTTTATTTATACATAATGAGGCTATAAAAACTCCATCAGTTTGATATATTAAATCTGTTTTTTGTTTTATTTTTTGTAAAGATAAATTATCCATAAGTGGAAAGACTATCATTCTATAACCTTTTTTCGAAAGCTCTTTTTCAAGTGCCGAATAAATGGTGGCATAAACTTCGTTTCCTATACTTGGTACAACCAAAGATACAGAATTACCTTTTTTAGATGATAAAGAACGTGCATGTAAATTTGGAGAATATCCTAAATCTTCAACTATTTGAAGAACTCTTTTACGGGTTTTTTCACTTACTTTCTCAGAATTATTTAAAACTCTTGAAACTGTAGCTATACCAACATTAGCTTTTTTAGCAACATCTTTTATAGTTGGATAAGAATTATAATTTATAGACATTTAAATGCTCCTCCTGTAATACTATAATGAAATCGTTTCCTGTACCAATATTCATTTTATAATTTAATTTAATAATTATCTAATTCATTTATAATCAATTATAAATAAAAACTATTAAATATTTATGATTATAATATAAAATTGTTTAATTAATTTAAATATAAAATGAAAAATAATCTGTTATAATTAAACCAATTAGAGTTTATTACGTTTATAAACTCAATAAAACTTGAAAATAAAGATGCATTATTGTATAATTTATTTTGAAATATATACAATATAAGGAGGAGTAATTATATGAGTGCTTTAGCAATTATAATGGTTATTGTACATGTTATTTTAGCAGTAGGTGTAATATTTTTCTCATTGCAAAGAATGCAAAAAAATGCTGAATTAGGTGGAGCTTTTGGTGGTGGAGCATCTCAAGCACATTTTGGAAGAGAAAAAGGACTTGACACTTCAGCTAAATGGGCTTTATGGTTAGGAATATTCTTTATGTTATCATGTTTTTTGACAACTATGGTATTAGTATAAGATGTTGAATTGATTGGAGGATATATACGTGTTAAGCGTTGAAGAACAATTAGAATTAATTAAAAGAAATACTATAGACTTTATATCAGATGAAGAAATGCTTGAAAAATTAAAATCAGGAAAACAATTAAGAATTAAATTAGGAGTAGATCCTTCAAGACCGGATCTACATCTTGGTCATGCCGTAGTGCTTAGAAAATTAAAACTTTTCCAAGAATTAGGTCATAAAGTAGTTTTAATAATTGGAGATTTTACAGCGAGAATAGGAGATCCTTCAGGAAGATCTAAAACCAGACCGATGTTAACTAAAGAAGAAGTAATTGAGAATTCAAAAACATATACTGAACAGGTTTTTATGTTACTGGATAAAGAAAAGACTGAAGTTAGATTCAATGGTGAATGGTTTGATGAGATGAACTTTGAAGATGTTTTAAAACTTGCTTCTAAACTTACAGTTGCAAGGATGCTTGAAAGAGATGACTTCAATAAAAGATATAAAGAGAATCAACCAATAAGTATATCTGAATTTTTATATCCTTTAGCTCAAGGTCATGATTCTATAATGATAGATGCCGATGTTGAGATGGGAGGTTCTGATCAGTTATTCAACCTTTTAATGGGTAGAAGATTACTTGAAGAAGCTGGTAAAAAGCCACAAATAGTTATGACTATGCCTTTAATTGAAGGTACAGATGGACATTTAAAAATGAGTAAATCTTATGATAATTATATAGGATTTACAGACACGCCAAAAGATATGTTTGGTAAGATAATGTCTATACCTGATACATTGATAATTAAATATATGAAATATTTAACAAACACAGATCCAGAACAAATAAAAAAATATGAAGATCAGATGGAAAAAAATGAAGTAAATCCAAGAGATATTAAAATGTTTTTGGGAATAGAAATAATAAAGATGTTTCATTCTGAAGAAGTTGCAAATGATGCAAAAGAACAATTCATAAAAGTTTTTCAAAAAAATGATATACCAGATGATATAGAAGATTTAGAAACAGTACCCGAAATAAATATAGTAGATTTAGTTGAAAATTCAAAAGTTTTATCATCCAAGTCTGAGATAAAAAGATTAATAAAACAGGGTGGAGTAAAAATAGATGATGAAAAAGTAGATGATTTCAAACAGGAATTAGTTTTAAAAGGTGGAGAAATTTTAAGAATAGGTAAAAGAAATTTCTTTAAAATAAAAATTAAGTGAAGTTTCTGTCTTTGAAAAAAGTCGAAAATGTAGTATAATAAAATGGATATAAAATATTAAACACTTTATAAAAGGGGGTAAAACAAATGAAAAAAACATTAGCTGTATTAGTAGCATTATTAGTTGTTGTTGCAGCGTTTGCAGGAGGATTCAAAGACGTTAAAGAGGATCACTGGGCATATGATTATGTTACAAATCTTGTAGATAAGGGAGTTATACCTGTAGATCAGGATACTTTCAATGGTTTTGAATCTTTGACAAGATCTGAAGCATCAGTATGGTTTACAAGAGCTATTATGTACTTAGAAAATTCACCTATGATTGCTAAATACGAAGATATAGATAGAATGGAAAAAGTCGTTAAAGAATTGTCAGGAAAAATTGGTGATTATGATGAGTATAAAGCAAGAACTACAAGAGCTATATTAAAGTTAAAATATGATGCTTTTGATAAAATCGATGAAACAAATTCAAATATATCTTCTTTAGAAGATAAAGTTGCACAACTTGAAGAATCAGTAAATGGAAGAGAAAAACTTTTATCAGATGTTAGCGCTTCTTATGATAATGTAAAAAAATCAGCTTTCAGAGCAAAAAATATGGGTGATTCATTATCAGAAGATATGTTGTATTTGATGGATGAAACAGATAGAGCTAATGCAATGGCTAAAGCAAATGCAGAAAAAATATCTACATTAGAGTCAAAAGTTGATGAAAATTCAATGTTCTTAGAAGCACTTCCAGCAGTAACATTGAGAACAGCAGAAAATAAAGATAAAATAGAAGCTTTAACTGAAAAAGTTAATGCACAAGATGAAAGAATAAAGTCTGTTGAAGGTAATAACAACATTTTATTATGGGTTGTTGCTTTAGCAGGTGTAGGTCTAGGCGTTGCAGGAATTTTCATGCCAGTAGCAAAATAATTTTGTAAAATCTGTTAAAATAACTATTAAATCTGGATTTTTACATAATTTACTATTGACAATTTATTGGTACATCTGATATAATTAGTTGAGTAAGCTCAAACCAAAAAAAATTAAACTTATTAAAGGGGGTTTGGTTTAATGAAAAAAGTATTAGCTTTTTTAATGGTAGCAGTATTAGCATTAGCAGCATTTGCTAGTAGCACACCTGAATGGAAAATCTCAGGTAAAGGACATTTTGATTTCAAATATCAAGAAGAATTAAGTATGGAAGATACATTTGGTATCGACAGTGGATGGGCAAAAGGATTAGGTTTTTCAGTTGCAAAAGATGGAGAAAAAACAGGTTGGAAAGTAACAATAGCTTCTGAATCATTGAATGATTTTGGAAAACTTGAAGGTACAGATTTCTATGCTTATCATAAAGCTAATTTTTCAGATGCATTATCTTTAAAATTGACTTATGGTAAACATAAAGTTGTAGAATCAAGAGTTGGAATGTCAGCAGCTTTAACAAGTAAAATGAACGACTTAGAATTTGTTGTAACTCCTGTTATGTATGTAGCTACACATGAAACAACACCTACAATAGGAATGGATTTAAAAGCTACAGCTAATTATATGGAAAAAGCAATATACGCTGAATTTAAAGCAAAAGCTTTAACAGAAGGCGCAACAAATATGGTTCTTGAAGCAAAATTAAATTCAAACGTAGATAAATTAGTTTCTATGCCTGTAACATTATTTGTTGAAGGTTATTATAAAACAGAAAGCAACTTTGCTACAAACACATTAAAAGCAAAAGCTAACATAGGATATGCTTTTGATGGTGCTGATAGAAAAGTTGACTTCAAAAATGAAGTTATATTAAACATGGAAAAAGATGTAGATACAAAAACAACATATAAACCAGAACTTAATTTAAATTATGACGCATTAACATTCAATAACAAATTTGAAATGGTTATGCAAAAAGATGTAGATACATTATTAACATATAAACCAGAAGTATCTTATAAATTCATGGAAGACTACAAGGTTGGGGTAGATGCAGTTGTTCCTGTATTACTTGAAAAAGATGCAAAAGCAGTTTATGAAATTAAACCATATGTAGAAGCTGACTATGAATTATTAACATACAAACTTTATTCAGAATTTAAAGTTAATGAAAAAGATGCAAAACCATTATTTGGTTTCAAAGTATCTTTTGAAATGTAATAATTTAATATAATATACCCGGCTAATAGCCGGGTTTTATTTTATAAATTAAAAATGGGGAGATAAATTTGAAAAGAATAATATTTTTATTTCTTTTTATAAGTATTTTTATGTTTTGTTTTTCATATGATATAAATCCTTCTTATTTTATGAATAAATATAAACTTTATTTAAATCCAGATGGTATAGACGCATGGACAAACTTTGATATATATTTTACTACAAATGAAATAAGAATCCCTTTTACATTTGAACCAACATTTACTGTAAATTTAGGGTTAAAATATAAAAGGGCAGAAGAAGAAAAATATTATAGTATTTTTGATTATACATTACTTGAGGCGGAGTTTGCTAATTTGAAATTGGGATTTAATGAAAGCCAATTTAGAATTTATCCCATGAAAAAATATTTAGAAGATTTATTTATATACTATGAAGATTTGAATGGGAAATATCTTCAAGATATTAAATTAGAAAATAATTATAATTATGATTTTGAATATGAAAAAATTTTAAAAAATGATAAATTTGGTATAACTCATGATGCAACTAAAAATAATAATTATCTTAAAATAAATATTGCTTATATTAATAAAGAGAAAGAATATGTCAGTAAATTTGAAAATAAATCTCAAGAAAATTCTTATGAAAATTTTAAAAAAGGTATTGAAATAAAAAATCAAAAAGATAAAACATTTATAAAATATTACTATGATTATGATCGCGTAAGGGAAGAAAAAATCAAATTAGATCAAAAAAATATTAAATTTGATTTTAATATAAGTAGGAAAAATGGTTTTTTAAAAGGATTTAAAACTATAAATTCTTTTGAATGGAAATATGATTATGATATTCTTTATATAGATGAAGAGATCAATGGATATTATAATCTTGAAATAATAGATTTTGAATCACAAAACAATTCTTCAGAAAAAAATAAAATTGATACTTTAATTTATAAAATTCCATATGAACAAAAATTAAAAAAAGTAGATTTATATTATTTTAGTGATACATATTATAGAAATAATATAAATTTAAAAAATTTTATAATAACACCACATATAAATATATATTTAAGAAATCAATTATTTGGTGTTTCAACTAAAGGTTATGACCATTTTATGAAAAAAGAATATGATTTTAAAGGGATAAGTTCTAATGAGGCTACTTCATTAACTTTAGGAATTGATTTTTTTTATTTTTCTGGTAAATGGAATGATTTTTTATTGGATAAATTTATTATAAACCTTGAAACTGGAGATTATTTATATAGTTTAAATTATAAGAAAAATTATAGAATAGGGTCTGGTAATAATATTTTCTTTATTTTTAAATATTTTTATGATAAAGCTGAGGATGATTTCAATTTTATGATAAATCCAGGGTTTAAAATGAAATTTGAAGATAATTTTTATTCTGAATTTAATTATTATTTTGATTTTAATAATAGTTTCAACTTTATAAATTCTTTTGAATTTGATAATTATTTTTCTTATGATGGAATAAAAATGGGTATAAAAATTTTTAATACAAAAAATAGAAGATATGCGGATGGATATTTCAGAAATTTTTATGAAATGGATAATAAAGTGAATTGGTATTTATATTTTGAATTATTTAAATATTTATATTTATAATTAAAAGACGGCCTTTGGCCGTCTTTTAGTCAATATAAGTCATTTTTAGACCCATTTTATTTAATTTTTCTTCTAACTTTTCATAACCCCTAAATATATGATCTACATTGGATATAATGGTTTCTCCTTCAGCTAATAATCCAGCTATTAAAAGTGCTGCAGAAGCTCTTAAATCTGTTGCTTCAATCGGAGCACCCGTTAATTTATCAACTCCATCTATTATGGCGGTATTATCTTCGAGTCTTATATTTGCTCCCATTCTATTTAATTCATCAATATGATTAAAACGACTTTTAAAAATAGTTTCTGTTATAGTAGACTTTCCTTTTATTAAAGATAATAATACTGAAATTTGTGGTTGTAAATCAGTTGGGAATCCTGGATATGGTTCTGTTTTTAATATAACATTATTTAAATTATTATTTTTTATTTTAGATATTTTTAATGTTTTTTCTTCTTTGTTTAATTCATAATTTATACCTATATCATCAAATGTTGAGAATAATATTCTTAAATCATCATAACAAATATTATGTATAGTTAAATTATCTCCTATCAAAGCTCCCATTATGGCATAAGTTCCAGCTTCTATTCTATCTGGAATAACCCTATAATTCAAACCATGAAGTTTATCAACTCCATTTATTGTAATTGTTGAAGTATTTTTACCAATTATATCTGCACCCATTGCATTTAAAAAATCTATTAAATCAGAAATTTCAGGTTCCATTGCACAATTGCTTATAATTGTTTTGGTTCCATATATTAAAGTTGCTGTTGTAATTATATGTTCAGTAGCTCCAACACTTGGAAATTTTAAAGATATATTTACTTCCTTTTCAGCACCATTGAATTTTGATAATGCAAAACCATGTTCAATTTTAGATTCTATACCAAGTTTTTTAAGTCCTTCAAGATGAAAATTTACAGGTCTTACTCCTATAGAACAACCTCCAGGTAATGCTACTTTTGCCTTTTTCATTTTTATAGTTAATGGCCCAAAAACATTAAAAGAAGCACGCATTTTTCTTACTGGTTCATAAGGAATTTCAAAATCTTCGAGTGATGTACTTGTTATTATTAATTTATCTTCTATTCTATCTACTACTTTTCCAGCACTTTCAAGTATATCTATCATAGTACTAACATCTGCAAGATCGGGTACATTATCAAGAGTTATTTTTTCATCTGTTAATAAACATGCAGCCATTATAGGTAACACAGCATTTTTACTTCCAGAAATATATATATCACCTTTGGCAGTTTGTGGTCCATTTACAACTATTTTACCAGAAGTGTTTAATTCTAAGCTTTCCATTTTTCAGCCCCCAATATTTTATTTACCAATTTTTATTTCCTGTGGGTAGTATTTCCCCTCTAAGGGTTTTTTCTGCTAAATCTTTTACTTTATTTGAAAAATAAGTTATTTTTTTATAATTTGAATTATTTATTTTATTCAATAAGATTTCTTCTTCACCTTTTAAATGACCACTAATTACTATTGAATTTTTATAAATATTTAATAATGATTCATCTAAATTATTATTATTCAAAGTCCAAGGTAGTTTTAAATTATAGTTTTTTAATAATGTGTATATATTATCTGATTTATAGATATCGACATTTTTTAAAGTATCAGAATAAGATAAAAAAGAACCTGTTTTTTGTAATAAAGAATCTATAAATGATTTATCATCATTAGACCCTACATTTATAATTGGATATAAACCAGAAGTTTCGAATCCACGTATCATTCTATACATTATTTCAGAATTTATATATGGAGACTTTCCTATATAATTTAAAGGGTTTTCAGTATCTTTTTTGAGTATTTCTAAATTTCCAAATATTATAAAATCAAAACCATAACTTTTTATTTTTATTCCAATATCGATACTTAATTTTTCTATTAGATCATAATTTTTGACACTTCCAAGAGAAAGATAAGATAAATCATCATCTATTTCTTTTAAATTTAAAATATAACCATATATTAGATCTTCTGATTTTTTTATGGGTTCTAATTTATCATATATAAATCCTATATTTTCCTTATAAATATTTATTAGTTCGAATTCATCAGCTTTGATGGTCAATCCAATCATCAAAATTATTATCATCATTAAGTATTTTTTTAACTGCATAATAAACACCATCCTCATCATTTGAGGGTAAAATATGCTTTGCAGCACTTTTAACATTTTTGTTGGCATTATTCAAAGTAAAAGAATTGTTTGTAATTTCAAACATAGATATATCATTGTTTGAATCTCCAAAAACATATAATTGTTCAAAATTTATATTATATATCTTAGATATTTTTTTGATGGCATTTCCTTTAGAGGCTTCTTTGGACATAATATCTAAGAAGTTTTTAAATGATAGAACTATATTGAGTTTGTTTGAAAATTTATTTTGAATTTCATTTTCTATTTCTCTTATTTTTAATTCATCATCTATACATAAGATCTTCAATGGATCATTGTCTTTTTGCATAATGAAATCATTTAAATCTTTCACTATTTTATAATCAACATTTGCATGTTTTGAATAAAATTCAATGAAATCATTTTCTTCTTCACTTATCAGTACATCTTTTACATATATTTGTCTATGGGATTTTATATTTCTCAAATGGTTTATCAAATCAACAGCGACCTGTTTATCTATTATAGATTCATAAATTAATTTATCTTTTTCATCTATTATATAGGCACCATTGTAAGATATTATTGGTGAAATACCTTTTATAAATGGTATGTATTTATCTATTATTTTTTTCATAGAAATAAGCATTCTGCCACTTGCTAAGATTAATTGATTTTTTGATTGTATAATCATTTTCATGGCTTCGATATTTTTTTTACTTATTTCTGAATTGCTATTTAATAAAGTGCCATCTAAATCAAAAACGAATGTTTTCATTATGTTTTCCCTCATTTCAATTTTATCATATTTATTCATTATTCTGTACTTCTAAATAGTAATCAGAATATTTTTCAAAGTTATTAGAATCTATAAGACTTTTTAAAGAAGATACATATAATTCTCTCTGTTGTGAATAATACAAAAGTCCATCTTCATATCTTTTGTCTTTAATTTTTCCAGATCTTATGAGCCTAAAATCTTCATAATAATCTAAAGTATTGAGTTTTTCTGCATATGATTTCATAGATTGTTCTATATTATCGAATTTTTTAACTTCATAAGTAGCTCCTTCTGGTCTTCCAGATGGAACAATACCAGTTCCAGGTTCAAACGTCCATTCACCAAATATGTTATTTCCCTCGACGGTAAATCTTGAACTACCCCAACCAGATTCTTTAGCAGATTGACCTATTGCTATATGTACTGGGATTGTATTGATTTTTATTTTTAAATCTTCAATATTTTTTGCGGAATATTTTTCTTTTAAAATTTCTATTTCATCATTCATATCATTTTTTATATAAAAAAATAATTTATCTCTTTCAAAAGAAATTTCTTCATTTATTTTTAATATTATAGGTAAAACTATTTGAACAAACATCTCTTTTTTTTTGTTTACATCGGGTATATTTTTAAAATTTTCTGGAAAACTTTCAATTATTAATGTGGGAATTTCTTTGGTATTTAAAGTATAATCGATATCATTAAAATATTTTTCTATATCTTTCCATGATTCAAAGTTTTTATATTCCCAAGAGATTTTATCTTTTTCAATCATTATTTTTGAATTATTATTTAGTTCTTTTTCAATATTTTCAGGAATTTTTTTAAGTTCTTCATTATTTTGAATTATTATATTTGCAGGTGTAGTTATTATAAAATATCCAATTAAAATAATTCCAAATCCTATGATTCCATAAGCTAATATATTTTTTATATTCATTAATTCAACTCCTTAATAGGTCTTAGAAGCCAATATTTAACATGTTCTATATTATTTTCATCTCTTAAAAATAAAGCTATTTTATTATTGTCTTTTTTTATCTTATAAGAATCTTTTGAATATATATTATCATCTTTTACATAATTAGGAATTATACCTTCTTGAGATATATATAGTATGGGATTATGAAAATTCAAATCAACTGATGCAGAAATTTTAAATTCTTCATCAATAGGAATTTCTTCAGGATATATATCTTTTACTTTTAAAGCTTTTCTATTCATAACATAATTTAAATGAGATTTATAAGCCCAATCTTCTGTTAAGGGTTCTCTTGGTATATAATATTTGCTATATTCTGGTATAAATGGTCCATAATCCATACTAAAAGCATAAGATATACCATTCTCTTCTAATATTTTATCCATTCCAGTTGTATAATATCCATAAGGATAAGCATAATGTTTTGGAGTGAATTTTATATTATCTTGAAAAGTTTTTATAGATTTTTTTAAATCATCTTCAAAAAATTTTAAAGTAAATTCTTTTCCTTTTGTTTTTAACATATAAACAAAATTATCATGTTTGGCAGAATGTGAGCCAAGAGTCACAATATCATCTTTATTCATTTGAGATAATTGTTCCCAAGTTAAATAATCTGGATAACCAACATTGTCAGTATTTATAAACAACATAAAAGGTATATTATATTTTTTAAATAAGTCATAAGCGTATTTAGTAGTTTTATAACCATCATCTATGGTTATTAATACTCCTTTTTCAATATCTATTTTTTTATCAATATAATCTTGAAACTCTTCTGGAGTAAGCATTTTATAATTGTTATCTTTAAAATAATTTAAATGCATTTCTATATCTTCTGTTGAAGTAGATGTTGATGGATATCTATCATCATTAAAACGATGATATAAGATAACATATACTTCTGAAAACGAGATTAAAGAGATTAAAACAATTGCGAAAATTAATAAATTTTTTTTCATTTGTACACCCCTCATTTAAAAAAATTTTAATTTTTGATATTTTATAAATATCAAACTTAATTTTATCAGATAAAGATTTTCAAAACATTAAAATAAATAAAATATAACTTTGATAATCTATATTATAAATGGAGGTGTTTTTTTTGAAGTTTATAGATACTCATTGTCATGTAACACTTGAAAATTTTGATGAAGATAGGGAGGATCTTTTAAAAATTATGGAAGAAGAATTAGAGTTTTTCATAGAAGTTGCTATCGATATGAAAAGTTCTGAATATCTTTATCAATATTCAAAAAACTTTAAAAATGGTTTTATAACAGTAGGGGTACATCCTACCGAAACTGAAAATTTTAATTATGATAGTATTGAACAGTTGAAATTATTTTTGCCTTGTGAAAAAGTTATTGCAATAGGTGAAATAGGACTTGATTTTCACTGGGATACAGATAGAAATAAACAATATAAAGCATTAGAAATGCAACTTGAATTGGCTAAAAATTATGATATACCTGTTATATTTCATGTTAGAGATGCTTATAAAGAAATGTATGATTTTTTGAACAAATCTAAATTTTCAGATTTAAAGGGAGTTGTTCATTGTTTTTCGGGAAATTATGAAATAGCTAAAAAATTTTTAGATCTTGGTTATTATTTAGGGTTTGATGGTCCAATTACTTATCCGAAAAATGAAGAGTTGAGAGAAACTATAAGAAATATTCCTATTGATAGAATACTTTTCGAAACAGATTCTCCTTTTTTACCTCCCAAACCTTTTAGAGGAAAAAGAAATGATCCACTTAAGGTTTCATATGTATATGAAAAAGCTGCAGATGTTTTAAATATTAATATTGAAGAATTAAAAAGTATAGTGTTTCAAAACGCAAAAAAATTATTTGACATATAAAATGAAAAATACCTCCAAAGCAGTTTTGTAATTTTTACTAATTACTTGTCTACTTTGGAGGTATCATATCAAACGAATATATTTTTTAATTTAAGTTTTTTTTATTCAAATATATCTCCAATTTTTATTTTATGACCATTTAAAGCATCGGTTGAAGTTATTTTCTTTTTACCAGGAAATTGAATGTTTTTTATTATTAAATAACCATCTTTGCAAGATACTGATATTCCAGATTCATCTGATGATAATATTTTTCCTGGAATATCTTTAATATTTTTATAATCTTGGTTTAAAAAACTACCGAATATTTTTACTGATTCACCATTTATAAAAGCTTTTACGCCTGGATATGGATCATAAGCTCTTATTTTATTATGAATATCGAAAACATTATTTTTAAAAGATATTTTTAAGTCTTCTGGACTTATTTTATGAGCATATGAACTTTTTTCATCATCTTGATATTCTAACTTGATATTTTCATAATTGGATAAGAAATTTAATAATAATTCTTTTGAAGTATATAGTAATGAATTATAAACATCTTCTAAATTATCATTCAAATCAATTCTTATATTTTTTTTACAAGCTATAGGTCCAGCATCTAAATCTCTTACTATTTTAAATATACTTATACCAGTTTCAGATTCACCGTTTTCAATAGCTCTTTGCATCGGAGCAGCTCCTCTATAATTTGGTAATAATGAAGTATGAACATTCCAACAACCGTATTTTGGGAGGTTTATAACTTGATTTTTTAATATTTTTCCAAAAGCCACCGTTATTATCATATCAGGATCTAAATCTTTTAATTTTTGAAATCCTTCACCGATATTTATAGATTTAGGCTGGAATACAGGTATATTAAATTTATTAGCTATCAATTTTACTGGAGTTGGTTGAATTTTTCTTCCTCTTCCTTTTGGTTTATCTTCTTGAGAAAAAACTCCAATTATATTAACATTATTTTCTAACAAATATTCTAAAATTTCAGAAGAAAATTCAGGAGTTCCCATAAAAACTATTTTTTTGTTTTTCATATTTCTAATTCACCATGCTCTTTAAATATTTTTTGTCCTTCTTTATTTAATTTTAAAAGATCTTTTTTTATTCTTGCTTTTGATACCACTGAAAGCTTATCTGTAAAAAGTCTTCCTTTTAAATGATCGAACTCATGTTGAAATATTCTTGCAGTATATTCATCTAAATCTTCTTTAATTTTTTTACCTTCCGGATTTTGATATTCTACAGAGATTTTTCTTGGTCTTGAGATTTCAGCAAATATTTCAGGAATTGATAAACATCCTTCTTCATAAATAATTTCTTCTTCAGAAAAATTTAGAATTTTAGGATTTATTACTGCTCTCTTTTCAATTCCATCATCCATGACAAAAAAACTTCTTGAGATTCCTACTTGAGGTGCTGCAAGTCCCACTCCATCTGATTTATACATTTCGTCAAACATATCTTGTATTAATTCTTTTAAACTATCATCAAATTTCTCTATATCTTTAGTAGTTTTTCTTAAAATTGGATCTCCTATTATTCTAACAGTAAAATTCATCATCTCACCCCCAATATGTTTTTTAAAGGAATTGTGAAATCAGTATTTGTTAAAAATACAGTTATAGGAGTAATAGAAACAAAACCATCTCTTGCACAGTAATAATCAGAATAATTTTCATCATCATCTTCAATTACTTTTCCAAGCATCCAATAGTATGAATTTCCATAAGGGTCTTTTCTCTCTTCAAAATAATCATTATATCTTCTTTTACTTTGTCTTGTAATTTTTAATCCTTTTATTTCATCATAGGGTATATTAGGAACATTTATGTTCAATGTTGTAAATTCAGGAATTTCTTTAGGATCTAATTTTTTTAATATATCAAGTATTATTTTAGCGGCATCTTCAAAATTTGGTTGATTAAAATCGATACAAGATACTGCTATTGATGGTTTTCCACTTAAGGCTCCTTCGAGTGCCGCTGATACGGTACCGGAGTATAATATATCTGTACCAAGGTTAGCTCCTTTATTTATTCCACTAATAACTATATCAAAATCAATATCTTTATATATAGCTTGTAATCCAAGTTTTACACAATCAGCGGGAGTACCATTTACCGCAAAACCAAAAAAATTATTTCCAAAACTTATTTTTTTTGCCCAAAGAGGATTTCTAATAGTTATTGCGTGACCTGTTGCACTTCTCTCCACATCAGGAGCAACAACATATACATCATGTTCTTTTTCTAAGTATTCTTTTAAAACTCTTATTCCGGGTGCCATAATTCCATCATCATTAGATATTAATATTTTCATATTACACCTCCATTTTTATTATAATTTTACCATTTTTCTTTTATTTAGTTATTAAAAGCTTTTTAACATTAATAGTTAACATTAAAACTGAAATATTTTAATTTTTTAAATTTTTATGATATAATATGATTGAAAATAGGTATAGGGGGTATAATATGAAAAAATATTATGAATTTAAAGAAATATCACCAAGACATTTTTATTCAAGAACGGCATCAGAACATGATATACATGTTGATGCAGGAAAAGAAATAGGTGGAGGAGATACTGCAGCAAGACCATTTGAATATCTTATGACAGGACTTGCAGGTTGTTCTGGAATAGATGTTTCTATGATACTTGAGAAGATGAAAGTTGAATATGAAGAATTCAATATAAAAATAGATGCAGATAGAAGAGATGAGGATCCAGGAATATTCGAAACTATTCATATGGTCTACGAGTTTAAGGGAGATAATTTACCTATAGATAAACTTGAAAGAGCTGTTAAACTCTCTCAAGAAAAATATTGTGGAGCAGCAGCAATATTTAAAGCTTCAGCAAAATTAACTTATGAAATAAAAGTAATAAATTAATTTCAAATAAAAGCATCCTTTTTTGTTTACTTAATATGAATAAATTTACAAATGGGGATGCTTTTTGCATTCAATAAATAATAGATGAAAGGATATCATTAAATGATTAACTATTATGGAAATTTATGTACAAAAATGTATGAAATATTGCACCCTTATGTAGAAGAAGAGGAATTGCAATTTTATTTGAGCTATGCAAAACAGAATAAGAAAATATTAGAACCTCTTTGTGGAAGTGGAAGATTTGTTGTGCCATTTTATGAAAAAGGTTTTGATATTACAGGATTTGATATGTCCGAAGAAATGTTAAAAGAATTATATAAAAAAGTTCCAAATGTAAAAAGCTTTAAGAGCTCCATGGAAAATTATCAACCAAAAGAAAAATATGATTATATTTTTATTACATCGGGATCATTTTCTTTATTTCTCGATGAAAAAAATGTTGAAAATTTACTTATTAAAATGAAACAGTCTTTGAATGAAGGAGGAAATTTTGTTTTTGCTGTTGAAACAACTGCAAATGTAGTTTATGATAAACAAAATTATTTTGAAAATAATAGTGTGAAAACAGAAGAAGGATATGATTTAGTTTTTAAAAGTAAAAGTTTTTATGATGAAAAAAATAAAATATTATCTACACCAAGCATATATGAATTATATGATGAAAATAATCTATTGGCCAAAGAAGAAATGGATTTTCGTTTGAAATTATATGATTTTGGAGAATTAGATGAATTAATATTTAAGGCTGGATTTAAAAAAATAAATGTATTTAGTGATTTCAATAAAAGTAATAATTTAAATAAAAATAGTAAGATGTTTTTATATGATTGCTATATTTAAATAAAAAAAGTCGTACATTTGTACGACTTTTTTAAAGTGAATTTTTAATAAATTTTCCTTCTTTCATTATAACTTGCATATTTTCAACAGAAATGTTTTTGATATTTTTTAAAGGATTTGAATTTAAAATTATTAAATCTGCATATTTGTTTTTTTCTAAAGTACCTGTTATATCGTCTATATTTAACATCTCAGCACCATTTTTTGTAGCAGCTACTATAACTTCCATCTCTGAAAAACCGGCTTTATTTAGTGCATACATTTCAGTTATGGCATATTTTCCATAAGGTGTTAAGCTACTACAAAATGAATCTGAACCAACTGTTATTCTTATTCCTTTTTTCTTAGCATTTTGAAGATTATCTATAATTCTGTTTAATTCTTTTTCAGCTATTGTATTTCCTTCATAATGATCATGGATAGGTCTATAAGGGGGTTCATAAACTTTAAACCATTCATAAAAAAATTGTAAAGTAGGACAAAAAGTTATATCTTTTTCTTTCATTATTTCAAGACATTCTTCATTTAATTCTTGACCATGAATTATAACAGATACACCTGCTTTACATGAATTTAAAGCACCTTCATATCCTTCAGCATGGGACCATACTGGAATATTTACCATATTACATTCATCAACTACGGCTGTAATTTCTTCTATACAATAATGAGGATCAGCTTTTTTATCATGTCTCCAAATGCCTCCTCCTGTAGACCAAATTTTTATTGCATCAGGATTTTCTCTGAGCCTATTTCTTATAGCTTTTCTTAAATCCCAAGGTCCATCTACTTGTTCCGCCCAAGGATGTGATTTTTTATTTAAATTTAAGGGTAATTCATGAGAGTCACCATGACCAGAAGTTCGACAAAAACCAAGACCCGTAGCAACAACTCTTGGTCCTTCTATAATTCCTTCCTCTATCATATTTCTTATATGAATTCCAGATCTTGAAATTTCTCCTACTGAGGTTAAACCATGATACAAAGATTCTTTTGCTTGAGCCACTGCTACAATAGTTTTTTGAATATCAGGTTCTAAAACCCATTCACTATCATTATCAGTTTTATTGCCACTAAAATGAAGATGAGTATCTATTATACCTGGCATTATTATTTTATCTTCGATATTAAATATTTCATAATCATTCCCAAAAGATATTTTTGGACCTGCATATAATATTTTTTTATCTTCAATTAGTAATATAGATTCTTTAACAGGATTTTTTCCTGTTCCATCTATGAGCAAACCACCTTGAAATGCAATTTTACTCATAAACTTTCCTCCCTCTATAAAATACGCTTAAGTGAATATTTCATGATAATTCATAGAAATTAAAAAAAACAAAAAAATATAAAAGATAATAAATAATGAAAG
>NZ_JASUSU010000032.1:0-32843 GCF_030445905.1 Oceanotoga sp.
GATTACCTCCAGCTTAAATAGCCAGTATATTAAATACTCAAACCAATCTTGTTGTAATCAAGCTTTGTGAAATAAATAGGATGGGTTATAATTTAAAAATTCCATATGAACCTAAGAAGGATTTTTAAAAGGATATAAAAGTATAGAGGCCCCTACTTTTAAAAGTGAAGCCTCTATATCGAATCTTCTTTATTTAATGTATTTTAAATAGGTTTTATTATAATTGTATATTTCCCACTACCTCTGCCCGAATCTGTAGTTATTGTAAATCCTGTAATAGAGTTATCTCTAAGTTTAGAATCTTCGTATATATAATTTGCAACATAAGGTTCTTCAAACCAACCTTTACCTTGGAAAATTGAGTTTGCAAGTTCTTCGTTATTTATAATGGAATTCTTTACAATGTCCTGAGAAGCTTTCTTAATATAAGTTAGTATTTCTATGTTTTTCAAATCATCAAGATCCCCAGAATTAATGAAGAATTTTACAAAATCCTCTAAAGAAATCTCCAAGTCATTTGCCATAACAATATTTTTATCAATTTGCCTGGGATCCACATAAATTAAGTTTCCATAAAAAACTAAAGCTACATTGTCAATATAATTTTCAAAAGCCTTATAAAATGAATCCCTAGTAAATTTTTGTAGAGTATAACTTTTCGAATCTGGCCTTTTTACAGAAATTCCAGGTTTAGCAACCTTCTTATATTCAAATTTAGATATATCATCTTCAGCCAAAATAAATTGATTTTCTAGGTGTGTGGAGTAAGGAATTTCACTTTCAATTAGAAAGGCATCCGATTTTGTATTAACCTTCCTATTACTTAAGGATGATTTTTGTTTGGTGGATACTTTTACCATGTAGCTTGTCCTAGAAGTTGAGTGCTTTCTTCTTCGAGACTATCAAGTTGAGCAATTTTACTGAGTCTCAATTCATTGTTTTCGAGAATTTCAACTTGGAAATCCGCTATCTTTTTAACATGAGCAACAAGTGAGAAAACCCTGCTACGATACTCATTATCCTGAAAATCTGAAATCTTAGATATGCCATCGCTAATTTCTCCGAGTTCAGCATTAATCTGTGTCATATAATACTGACCAACAACCATTGAAGCGACTCCCATAGCAGCAGCTGTGGTATTAGCTACAACTGCTGTTCCTTTTTGTGCTTCAACAGCTACTAGGTTTGCATGACCTTTAATACCATCTGTACCATGATAAATACCACGAATAGCATTCTCCATAGCCTTTGAATCTGCCAACTTCGTACCTGCAGGAATTATTGCTTTATATAATACTTCCCCATTGGCTTGTGCCGCTTGGACTGCATTGTGAGCCACATTACCCACCTGTGCTAAACCAGGTACTAGATTATTTACATGAGCTAAGACTTTGCTATTTGTAATCTCAACAAGCTTGTTCTCGTCAATAATTACCTCTGCAGGGAGCATTTCCATTTGGATAACTAATTCGTTCTGTATATTTTCCGTAGTAAATTCTAGCTTGCTTTTTTCCCCATTATAATTATCTGTTGTGGTAAGTACAAGACCTTGGCTTCTTTTAAATTTGAGTACTAATACAATACAAATCATAATTATAAGTATCATGAAAATGATAACCCCTATATATTGAATATTAACAACCCCTACCATTCTATCTTTGACTTATAAACCCTTCATATACAGGCTCATATTTATAATGCAGTGCAGCTTCTATAAGCTCTAACGCAAATATTCCTAAGTCAGAATCAAATAATATATCAATCCTATAACAATTCTCCTTTATCCATACTCCTACATTAGACTCGGAGATGATTTTATTCGCAGTTGATTCATCTGCTAGAATAGAAGCTGCTAATGTACTTCTAGCTGATTTAGGATTGTAATGTTGACTATAAAACCTAGCATTACTTTTTGGACCAGCTTTGCCAATCTTTAAAAACTTATTATCATATAAAAACATATATATCCATTTTCCCTTTTGGGAGAGATGTTGGTTGATGTGGAATACCCAAATCTACTATTTCAAATTTATCCTCACTTATAGGCTTACCTAAACTGTAAGATAACCCTAGAATAATCTCTGCTAAATCTTTATTTAATGCTTTAATATCCATAATTTTATCCTCCATAACTATGATTGGCTATCAAAATCTTCATCAGTACATTTTCTGACTATCTTCTTCGTTTTATTAATGGGCAAAGGAACTTTCTCTTTCTGAAAATACTCTATCTTTACAACCTTTACCATAGCTAGATTATTATCTTTCCCAACAGGAACCATAACTAGATCTCCAACTTCGATACTATCATCATCTGTTAAATAGTAATAAGTTTTATAACTATCATCAAAGGTAACGCTGCAATATATGTATTCACCTTTCCACCTTTTTATCAAATTATAAATAGATGGATCAAGTATTTCCCCTAGCCCATAAAATAACATAAAATCTAAAACAGCCTCCGCAAAGTCTTCCCAATCTTCAGGCAGTCCTTTTTTGTCAAATGTTCCTATAATTATTCGCTGACCATCTTTTTCTAATTCTATAGTAATTTTATAGCCTTTTATTTCCCCTGGATTTTCAACAACATCTGGAGGATTTCCCTCAATATATTCAAACAAACTATCTCCATCTAAATCATCGAGAAGTGCCTCCACTCCTCCTTGAACTTGAAATTTTCTTGAAACAATGCATCCTGACCCGATATTTTGTATATGTTCAATTGTTTCAGTCTTCCTATCAATTGTTAAACTCTCCTTGTAATCCCAAGTTACATATTCTTCTGATTCACTTATTAATTCTTTGGGTTTTATTTTTGCTACTCTATTATATTCAATAGTGATTTTATTCACCTTATCCGGCTTATTGTTCCCATCAAATATATATAAATTTTTTATACCTATTTCATCACGAATTAGATCAGATAAGTCTATGCCATCAATTTCAAAATCTGCACAAAGTGAACCTCTGAAGTGGTAGCTCTCTCCATCTGTATTGATTATCTCCATCTTCCAATCGCCAATATCTGTAGCAAAGATTTCAATATATTCATTACTGAAATATTCACCTACCGCACTTAATATTTTTTCAGCTACCGGTTTTCCTATATTAAAATCTTTACTTCTTCCTTTTTCATATTTTTCCATTCCGTAACCAAAGTTAAATGATGAAAATTTTATTTGTCCTTCAGAACTAATTGTTAGGTGTTGCTCTACTTCATCTGTAGGCTCTGGACATGGCCCATAGCAAATATTATTAGATACAATATGAATAGTCTTTGGTATACCTTTAAACATAGCATTATTTTCAGCAGATAATACAAGCAATCGCTTTAAAGCTAGAATAAACCAAGAACGATTTCTATCTTCTAAAATTTCTTCTCCATCGTATGCCCAATGATTAAAATATCTCCATCTTGAATAAATGGCAGAACCTAGTAGTTCAATATCATTTATGTAATCTATAGTTTTTTGGAGTTCTCTATAGTCATAAACGGCACTTCCATATCTTTTAGAAAATTCTTCTCCACTATCCATTTCAAATCCAAGTGCATCACAATCATCGGCCAGATAATGGTCTACTAATTCTATATAATCAATTTCTTGATTCCTAAATTTATCAAGTCATTTTACTGCAAAGTTATGAACTTCTTTCATATCTTTCAATCATCTCACCCCCAGCAAATGCTACTTATGATAATCTTACCCTAACAATTGCCTTATCTTCATAGTTAATATCTCTTTTCTTTTTTCATAAAACTCATCAAAGTTTTCTAATTCTAGTGATACATCTTCAGGAATAAATGCTTGTTTTCTAAATTCTTCTTTTTGAAAATCATTCATATCATTATAGTAATCTACAAGTCTCATATCACTTTTACTGGCATTACTTCTGCCTTCTAAGGAATGCAAGTTTGCCAACCTATTGCGATTTCCTCTCCAGTTTCTCCAATCTTCCATAGATACTGCAATAGGTTTATTACCATCAAATCTTTCAAAAGGATGGAGATGATCTTGCTCATATTTCAAATGACTATTTCTCCAATCTAAACTCAGAAAGTATAAAGCTTCTCCAGCAACTCTGCTGCCTTTCTCTTCATTTAAAATATCTTCAATTTTCCCATCTGTTACTCTAAGGTCATTCATTTGGTTAAGCATTTCAACTGATATTTCATAATTGTTTTCATTAATTCTACTCTTCATTTGTTGCAATTTACTTGTCGTTCCAGATTGGAAGTAAGTAAATAAGACTGCTCTTATTAAATAAGCACGAATACCAGCAAAATTATTTCTGTAGTCTGGATTATAATAAATAAAATATATGATCGGTAATAACACGTTCCAGCTACCTGAGAATCTACTTACTTCTATCTTCATATCTTTTAATATGCTTTCTAAGTTTTTCAAAGCCTTTTTAAAATCATTCCAATTATTTTTTAATTCTTCAGCTATATTCTTATTAATATTTGATTTTACAACATCTCCATAAAGCATAAGAGCTGAACGAATTATAAAGTCTGTACCAAATCCTTCATAAGAATCTACGAGTATTTTTCCGAATTCTGTCTTAGCACTTGGCCAATATGCTTCAAGTATAGACATGGTTATTTCAGATTTACGAAGAGCTTTACCACCACTATTAAATCTTACAAACATCTCCAAGGCATCATCTTGTTTCATGTCATGGATTTCAGTATATCTAATTAATTTTTCTTCAAAAATTTTATTGTAAAGCTTATTCAAAATATTCCTAGCATAATCTTTGCTATCTGCTGGAACATTAGAGATTGTATCTTCAATGGCCTTCTCCCTAGTTCTTTCATCTTGAAACTTTGTATCTAATATATTTTTTATCTCAAATTGTGTAGGACTTTGTTTTCCAATTTTATCGCTGAATTTAATATCAAATTTCTTACTATTGTATTCCTCTTCATCAATGGCTATCTTATTTTTATTTAATTCAATTAGTAGTTTTGTTACAATACCTCCACTGCTTTTTCGCCTTGCATATTTTTGCCTTATAAAAGCTTCTCCGTATAAAGATAAAAATAAAGAAGTCAATCTTTGTTGTCCATCAAGGACTGCGGTGTCAGTTAAATTAACATTTATATTACTTAATTCATAATTAACTGTATCTGCCTGTTTACGATTATCAAATGTAACATCATTTAAAAAGTTACAAAAATATGTATCCCAAGTAACATTATCATCATCAACATGCCAAAATAAAAAAGTAGCTATAGGATAATCTAAAAGAATAGAGTCCCACAGTTTTTCTACTTGCTCCATACTCCATACATACTGTCTTTGAAATGCAGGCATAACATATTTACCATTTTTTATATTTTCTAATGCTTCATAAATACTTATACTACTATCAACTAGTCTACTCATTCTTATCCTCCCCACTATAAAAACTTGATTTATATTTCAATAATGTATCTTCTATTTCACCCCATAGCCATACATTTTCCCCATCGTCTTCAAAGACCTTTCCATGACTTTTTGCACCATCTATTTTCATTTGTGAGTAATTATTTTTAAAGGTAGGTACATATAGTTCTGGGTAATCCTTTTCACTACATAATTGCTCCATCATACTTATAGTGGCAGACTCTGCTATATCAAGAGCTGTAAAATATGCTCTTATAATTTTATGATTATACTGCTCTGGCTTTAATGCCCAAATAGGAATACGACCAATAGCTTTCCCGTAATAATCATTAACACCTTCAGCAGATTTAGAAACCTTCTTAGGCTTATATTCATGAGAGGCCTTTTCAAAAGTCTTTGCTATATACCATCTCATACACATTTCAATAGCTTCTTCCTCGGATTCCTTAGAGATATCCATCGCAAGTAAAAACTTTTCGTATACATCCTCATCTATAAAAAAGCTTACTTTTTTGCTCATTTTTCACACTCCTCAATTGGTAAATCTTAAAAAGAGAATATCAGTATTTTAGTCATTAGTCAATACTAATACACTAACTTAGTCTTTGAAAAAATAAACCTTTATTCATAAATGATTATTTTTATGAACTTAAGATAAAACATCTAATACACGCTGACATTCGCCATAGAGTGCGGTAATATAAATATATAAATCAAATACTTAGCTTAATGCCTGCTTTTAAAATAACATTAATAGCAAGCACAGTAAGTGTACGGACACTTACGAGAAAATTGATGAAGCGGACCTTTTTAGGCTCGCTTCTTTTTATTCAATTTTCTACTTCTTCCTATCGGAATGATTTAGGGGACACCCCTAATACCCTGTTTAAATAAAAAAGAAAAGGAGGATTCATATGACAAACAGATTTAGAAATGAACGTCTTGAAATTAAGCTGACAACAGAAGAAAAAGAACTTTTTAAGAAGAAACATGAAATGAGTAAGTCAAAATCAATGGGACATTTTATAAGGAAAAGTGTCCTTGAAGCCCCTATATTTGTAATTGATATGAATGTTTTTAGAAGGCTACAAACTCTTATAGGGAAAAACTCTAACAACCTTAATCAAATTGCAAAGAGAGTAAATAGTACAGGAATAATCTATAGAGAAGATATTGAAGATCTTAAAAAAGAGAATGATGATATCTCAAGAGAAATAATTAAAATTCAAAATATCCTGACAAGAAAATATATGAATAGAGCTGATTAAAATGGCAATTACAAAGATACATCCCATCAAATCAACTCTCAACCTTGCAATTAGTTATATTACTAGTGGTGATAAAACTGACGAGCAAATATTGATAAGTTCTGATGGCTGCTCTCCTTCAACTGCCCATTTACAGTTTATGAATACAAGGGAAGTCAATGATACTAGAGGAACAGTTTTAGCTAGACATTTAATACAAAGCTTTGTTCCTGGAGAGGTAAGTCCTGAAAAAGCACACGAGATAGGTCTTGCTCTGGCTAAAGAAGTTTTAAATGGTGAATACGAATATGTACTAGCTACCCATGTAGACCGTAACCACATTCACAACCATATTATTTTTAATAATGTTAATTGGAAAACAGGAAAATGCTATCAGTCTAATAAACGAAGTTACCATAGGATTAGGTATCAAAGCGATAAACTCTGCAAGGAAAATAATCTAATGGTTATAGATGAATATTATGAAAAATATAAGAAAAAATATAAGACTAGGGGTAAATCCTATAAGGAATATCAAGAAGATAAGAAGGGAACTTCATGGAAAGGTAGACTCCAATTTGATATAGATAGAGCTATTAAGAAAGCTAAGGATTGGGAAGATTTCCTCCATCTTATGGAGGGATATGGATATGAAATCAAACATGGAAAGCATATCGCTTTCAAGAAAAAAGATGGACAAAAGCGTTTCACTAGGACTATGCGAATTGGAGAAGATTATACTGAGGAAAGATTAAAAGAACGTATTTCAGAGGAAGTTCAGATGCGAGGGAAACGCCCTAAAGCTCCATTTAAGACCTTGGATAATGTTATTGATATAAATGCTAACGAGAAAGTTAAAGGCTCTCCTGGATACAAGCATTGGGCAGTAAAGCATAATCTTTATACTATGGCAAATACAATCAACCAGGTTAGAAGTGAAGGCTTTAAAACACAAGAACAGTTAGAAAAAGCACTCCAGGATAAAGCTTCTGAAATTCAAAATCTTCTTTCAGAAAACAAGAAGATAGAAAAGCTAATTGAAGAAAAAAAGCAGACTATGGAAAACAGATATATCATTGAGCAGTATAAAGAAATTTATAAATATGCCAAAGTATATCCTGAAGATAAGGCTTTTATCAACGAATATAGCCCTCAACTTATGCTTTATAAAAAGGCAGTTACTGAGAGTTTCCAGGACTCTGATGTTCTACCCACTACCAAGCAAATATATGAAGACCTTGAAAAACTTCATACAAAAAAAGAGTCTCTCATTGAGAAACTCAATCAATCTCGTCAAGAGCAAGATAGGTTATATCAATACAATAAAAACTATGATAATTATTTAGGGAAAGAGGTCGAGCGATGAGTTCGATCTCAACTTCTAAACCAATCCAATGTAAATCCTTTTGTAATATTTACTTCAAAAGGTAAACTTTTATAAAAACATACATCATTTTTTACAATATATACTTCTACATAATGCCTTCCAACATACATAGTATCTTCTTTTCTTATTTTTTTCCCTTCTATTAATTCAGATTCATAGAAATCTCCTCTTAAACAACCAGCACTCTCTGCTTCTGTTCCTGTATTAGTTATTTGCCAAAATACAGAATAACCATCTAAATTCATTCCCACAACTTCAAATTTTAATTTTCCACTTTTATTCAATGCTTGTCCACTTTTTATTTCTTTATATCTGAAGCCTTTGTATAAATAAAAAGCTTTGATTTTTATTTTATCTGTAGAATTATATAAAACTTCCCATTTAGACTTCTGATGATGTGGTAAGTCTTTTAAACTAATAGCTATATCGGTATCTTTTCTTCTTAAACTTCTTTCCATGTAAAATAGCCTATCTTTTGAAGAAATATAATCATTATCAACATTGAAATCTGTTCTTATTTGCTCAAGCCATAGCATAAAAGAATTAAAATATTCTTCATCCTTTTCCCATTTCATAGACAATTTTTCATTATGATTTACTGGATTATATATACAAGGTTCACCACCATCCTCGTCAATTCCTTTATGTAAAGTCCTTATAATATTTAAAAGTAATTCTTCAAAATCTCCACTTACAATTACTGCATCATAGTAGACTTTTGCGGCTAATGTTGTAATAATAATAGATGAGGGCTTAAATTCAATATTATTTTCAAACATGACCTCAGCATGCCTTTTAAGAATTTGCACTATTCTTTGTAAATCTGTTTTTATTTTATACTCTGGGACTGCTTCAATTGAGGCATAAACTCTTCTTTCGTGTTCTTTTTTATAAAGATCATATCTACTTTTATCCCTAAACCAATCCGCATAGCCTTTAGGGTTACTAATTTCCCAATCTACAGACCTTATATAATATGAATCTTTATTTTTATCCGTAATCGCAATCTCACCATTGTCTACATCATTATATGGAACTGAGGGAAGTATATCTATATGGAAATTCGATTCATCCACATAATTTAAAGTCCAACATCTGCTACTTTCTTTGACAGGATTTTTTATTGATTTCTCACTTGCATATGCCTTAACTACTTCTCCTATATCATTTTTTAATTCAGCCTGGCTTTTTGAAAGTCTATTTAATTTAGTTAAATTGCATACTATATCAATGTCATATGACCCTTCTTCTGTTAATGGTTTTATTGCTGTTCCAAGCTTAAAAGAGCCTTGTATATAAATATCAGGGTTCAAATCATTAATATCTGAATCATCATGTATATAGTTTGCTAATGAGTTATATCTTTGTATAACCTTTTCATAGTTAGAATCTGATACATCTATTTCTTTTATAAGTTCTTTTAATTCTTTACTTTTTTCAAAATACTTCAATTACCATCCTCCTATATAATGTTCTTTGAATGAGCTCCTATTTTAGTAGACTTGCCATTTAAATCAAAACACTCTTTCTCTATATCTTCTCTTTCTACCAAAACTAATTTTCCTCTATATTTCTCAGTTGCTAATTTCAAATTATTTAAATGTTCTTCAGACATCCTTACTTCAAATATATTGAAAATTAAAATTTCTTGTATTTTAAAATGTGTAGAATACTTCATTTTAGGAGGTGTTTGTTTTAAAAATTCCACCTCTATATTTTTCATAGCTGTTTCTGGAAGAAATCCTGGAGCAACAATTTCTTCATAGAATTCCCTGTCAACATTTATTTCTCTGTTTGTTCCACTATTAAACCACTTAATTATTTTAGGTATATATCTTCCTTTTGTTATAAATCTAAGGTCCCCATCTTCATAAAAATTCTTACTACTCTCTGAACAGATTTCATACTTATTGGCTTTATTTGAAAATGACTTATAATATTTATAAACTCCACCAACAGGTTGATATTGTCCAATATTTTCACCTTTAATTAGTAAATATTTATTATCTATTTTAATCCTGTACAAGTAAGAAATACTGAATCTTATATCTTTATTCCAATGCATTATTCCTTGAAGCCATAACTTTATATTTTTATGATTTGTAAATGCTAACGCTAAAGGAATCCAAATAATATTTGTTAATATTCCTATACATATCTCCCTCTTTATATGAAACACCCCCTATCCATTACTCCACCCCCAAAGCTTTAAAGACAGCATCTTCTGCACTTTGATATGGAATTATTTGAAATGAACTCATAAGTTCAGCAGGTACTGTTCCAAAATCTACAAATGATGTACTAGGTATAAGAACTTTCTTTGCTCCACTATCAAGTGCGACCTGAAGACTGTCAGCAATTTCTGTCACTTTCATAATACTTCCACCAATACTTATTTCTCCAAGCACCGCTAAATTACTTATAACAGGTTTTCCAAGGGCAATTGAGCATAATGCAATTAGAGTAGGAAGAGCCAACTGCCCTGTCATTCCTATACCCTGTAAATCTTGATAGTTTATAATATAATTTTTGGTAGTTGTACTTATTGAAGCACTAATTCTATTACCATTGGCTTTTAGATAATTAAAGGCTGTATTACTTGCCTCTTTAGCTTCACGATTAGTACCAAGCCCTGTTCTTTCAAACTTCCCATTACCTGGAAGCATTTGGGACTCCAATCTATAGCAGCCTATCATTCCATTGCCACCACTTGCAATTGTATATACTTGTCCAGGATTCAGCATTCCATCAGGAATAAGCTTGTCCGCACCTTCTTCAGGTACACCCACATACTTTTCTTCAAAACTATCTAGGTCTATGTATGAAAAATTCACATCATAAAATTCCATACCACCTATCTTCTTTAATTGTTCCTTTACTCTTCTTCGCATTTCTAGAGATAGGCACAATATCTCTTCAAGATCATCTTTTGTAAATTCACCATGAGGATATACAATTTTCAGATAGCCATTAACCATTTTTCTAACTGCAATAGTATCTCTTTGATTGAGATTCTTGCCTAATCTAAAATACTTGTCTAAGCTATCTCCATACTGATCCTTGCGAAGTTCCCTCATAAATTCTGCAAGATAATCAGTAATAAAACCGTAATCATTTGTAAAATGCTCAGGTCTAAATTTAGGAATCTCCCAACCCGGAAGATAACAATGCATTCTATCAAGAAAAGCTGTATCTATTGCCATTTCCTCTGGAAATGGATCAAACAGGCTGGAAGTTTTCAAAAGTACATCTACACTTTGATTAATATTACCTACAAATACCATTGAAGCCGATGCGGCTTTTTCTTCTTTTCCCCTTGCAAAAGAACCTGATGCCATATAGTCTTTCATAATCTGTATACCATCATTATCTTTGAACTTTATTCCTGCAACTTCATCAAATGCTACACAATCCCAAAGTCCTACAAGACCGATTGTCTTTCTTCCCATATTGTAAAACAGATTAGCAACAGTAGTCTGTCCTCCAGACACAAGAATACTATTAGGTGAAATCTCCTTATAAATATGAGATTTCCCTGTACTTCTGGGACCCAATTCACATAGATTAAAATTATTTTCCACAAGTGGAATTAATCTTGTAAGCAACAACCATTTTTCTCTTTCTTCAAATTCATCAGGCTCCATACCAATAGAACGAAGCATAACATCTATCCATTCTTCTTTTGTAAATTTGCTTCTACCTTCTTTAAGCTCTTTTATATCCACCTGTGGCATTTGAATAGGTGTAAGCCTTGTAATGCTAATAGGATTTTTACTCTGCTCATTCTCATCATAATCATAGTCAAGTTGAATCATACACCAGATACCGCCACAAAGAAGCCTATCATATCTTTTTGGATATTCTTCTGGTACTGGAATATCACTAAGTCCTAGGTTTGAAAACTCTGCTTCATACCTATTTTTTCTTATGTTTAGTTTTACTGTTACCTTATCTATAATGGAAAAGCTACCTTTTTCTCTTAATATAGAAAGTGTTTTCTGAGCTTCATCAGGTCTAACAAAGTTATCTGAAAGAATCTTTTTAACTGTTCCTATACCCTTTTCAATTATTTCTTCATCGTCACTGCTACAATATTGCCCAAGCAAAAACTCAAGAACATATACGGGAACATTAGCCCCTTCTTTGATTTTTTTAGTCAAATTTTTTGCCACTATTTTTCCATCGAAATTTTCTCTAAGCTTTTCTTTTATTTCAGTTCTTGAACCTACTTCTTCCATACCTGATCACCCTCTTAACTAAAGAAATCATATTCACCTGTGGCAAAGGGAATATCTATTACAAATTCAATCTTCTTCGGAAGTATCTGACCTGACTCTTCATAGATAACAAGGTTATAAGTCTTTTTATTATCATATTTTCCCGCTTTCAAGTTGAATGTTACATTAAATACTCTATCTTGCTCATTATCAGTATTCTTATCAGCTATAATACGGACTTCATCAGAAACTTTTTCTCCATATTCATCAACAAAATAAAGGAGGAAATTAGCGGCTTCTCTATTTACTGAAAGCATTTCACTTTGATAGAAAGACAGATTGAATATCATATTGCTTATTTTTCTTCCTGTTGAAAGAATATTAAGTTCCACAGGTTTAACATCATATTTACTCCTGTTTCTCTGATATTCTTTATTATCATTTCTTAAATGTCTGTATCTGATTAGTGGAACAACCATTTCCTGAAGTGAGATTCCTCCATGAACAAAGTTAATTCCTCCACCTTGCTTCTTAATACGGATATTATGTTTCGGTGCAAATCCTTTAAGCCCTGATTTTTCATCAACAAATTTTATAGGCATCAAGAAACTTGGATTAGCAGATTCATCCATTATTGCATACCTTCTACCATAATCAACAACACCTTCAAAGCCTTCTTTAGATACCTTATCATCCTCAGTAAACTCTTCATAAGTATAGAGGAAACCATGATCTGAGGTAATCATTATATTTACAGCTGAAAACTCATTTACAAGAATTCTAACCAGATTTTTAATTTCATCTATAGCCTTATCACAGGCAGAGAAAACCCTAGAATCTGATGTATGGCTGGCTGCATCTATTTGATCATGATATATATAAACAACTTCCATACCCTTTACTTGAGCTTTTCTCTCTTCTCTCTTCATATGAATTAAATCGTCATATTTAAGCACTCTAGAATCCTTATTAGCCTTTTGTAAAACCTTTTCTCTATTAGGCATATCTGTTGATTCGCCATCAATAAGAACTTTGAGATTATTATTTCTAATTTCAGTTTGAAGCCCATTATTAGGAAGCAATGCAGCCATTCCAAAAGGTGTAATAGTAGGGAATATCCCCGACATATCATCAATTTCTATCTTACATTGCATATCCTGTTTTAATTCTACAGAAAGCTCTTTTGCCACCTCATAACGCATTGCATCTGAAATAATTACATAGACTTTTGTCTTAGCATTTTTAATATTATTGTCATAGAAGTCAACCTGCTGTTTAATCTCAGAAATTTTTCCATACTCTTCAAACTCTCTACCACTAACATTAGACCAGTTAGTAAGAAGTTTATCTAAAAACCAATGCTTATATATACCTTCAGCCCTATCTACCGTAAATTTGAATAAATCATCCAGCTTGGCATTTGAATTTCTAAGACTTTTCTGATATGCCCTCTGAAATTTTCTATAATAGGTATCCATTAAATAAAATTTATCTGTATAGGATTTCCAAACTTCCTTCGCACTTGTCATATGGAATGATGCTTGGTTTTTATTATAGAAATCCTTCATTTTGCCCATGTTATAAAGGCCTTCATAGTATGAATTAAATTCTTTATACCAGGCTCCAACTCTTCTTTTATCACATATCTCTGAAATATTTTCAGGATCTATGATGTCATTTTTAATGTTTGTCATAAGCTTTATAAGTATAATTTCATCAACACATGGAAAAGATTCGTTGCTCTCAAAATGTGATATATCAAAATTCATCAGTCTTTCATCAAGACAGATTTCTTTTTCTATATAACGGGCAAGGTCATATAAGCTCTTTTTCTCATCAGTATTTCTAAGCCAGTCCTCGACAAACTGAAAACAAAAGGCTTCATGTGGACTGGAAATAAAATTTTCTAGACCAAGAAATGCTTCTTTATTTATATTTCTTGAAGCCGCAGTAAGCAATATATGGGTAGATAAATTTTCTAGGCTCTTTTCTTCACTTTGATAGCCTGTTCCTTGTCCTACCATTCTCCAGAAAGTTTCATCTATTTCATAATTTATAAATTCCTGATAAATATCATTCTCATCATTTTCAATGCCGACTTTCAAAACTTCTCTGATAATAAGTCCTGGCTGCATTTCACAGCCTGCAATCCCACCCATAATAGCAAGTTCTAAATGTGCAGGATTTTCAATTCTACTTGCCTTTTTCTTTATAAGTTCTCTTCTTGCCTTAGCATTAAAAAACTTCTTATAAGTCTTTACAGCCTTTCTTATAGCAATGCTATCTGGTAAATTCATTTCGTCAATCTGTATAGATACAAGATCTGCTCTAAATTCTTCACTGTATCTCATAACATCATTTATCCAATTATCTTCTTTTTCATTGAAAATAAGAGGACAATAGACAAGAAAATCGGACTCCTGGTCATCAAAAGACAGTAGTTTTTTCACTCTGAACTTATTTTTTTCAGACATTTTTATTATTTTTACATCCGAAATTTCTAGATTATCAATTTCATCTTCAAATTCTCTATCCCTATCCATCCAAAAGATAATTCTCCTATTATAAAACTCAGGATAGGGTTCCTTAAATCTTTTCTGCAAATCTTTTAAAATTTCTTCTAAGTCCAAACCTGCCACCTCCTCTATTTAATCTTAGCCAGTACATCCTTAAAGATTTTATAATTTTCTTTTACTCCATCATCCAAGTCTATTTCTATATAAGAATCTGCTATATGCTGCACTTTCTCTTCAAATTGTTGAGATTCTATGATTTTCTTTTTAAGTGCATCTGCACGTTTCTGAAGTTCTATTTTTTTATTTCCACTTGACTCTGCAATAGTGTCTTCTACTCTTACAAGCTCTTGCTTATACCTATCCTGCACTTCAAAAACATAGTTAATTCTTATTTTTGCAAACATATCTTTATCATATCTATGAAGATAAAACAAACCCCTACAAGCACCATTCTTGCCTGAATCATATTGCCAATAAATAGGAAGTTTTTGATACATCTTGCAATGATCCTCATAAAAATCATTTAAGAAATAATTTCTTATTCTTTCCCTACTGCTGTCACTCTTCTTACCCTTAAGCTCTGAAGCTATAAAATCAAGGTTTTCATTTAGATGTTCTTCTCCAAATGTAGTTTTTAAGAATTTAACAAACAACTCTACAATATCATCTTCAAAATACTCTTGATCTGTTATTGGAAGAATACCATCCTCATCAGCTCTAAAACTTCTATATTTTGATGAATCAAACTCTCCACCAGCAAATATAAGTCCTTCTTCATCAAGAGAATATCTACCCATAGCACAACCAATAAAGTAGGATAAGAAATTCTTCACCACATCTTCACGAGTCATTACATACTTGTTACCTTTTATTTCTTCATCTATATCTTTTTTACTGTCGAAGATTTTTGCAACAGTAATATCCTTATCAGCTACTTGAGGAGTTAATTCATTTTCAAGATTATATATTTTTATAAAAATATCATTTAATATTTGTTCATTCTCTTTCAATTTATTAAATCTTTTATTTATTTCTTGCTTATATAATTCATAAGCAGTTTTAATTTTTCCATCAATCTTACTATCAAGTAAGGGAGATTTTTCAAATTCCCAAGAAGTTTCATGCATATCCCAGTCCTTTTTTGAAAGTTTAATACACTCATTAACTAATTCTATTACTTCATTTTCATATTCTTTTTCAATTAATACTGGGAAATTCTTAAAATCTCCTACTTGTAAGTTAATTGTTGGATTTAACATTTTAAAAATATAATTCGATATAGATGATCCCATTAATCCTAGGATATATTTCAAATCAGATTTTCCATTATAAAAAGCTGACATGCCAGATACATCATGAATTCCTCCAGGAGTTCTATACCTTATACTAAATCCACCTGATGTTATAAGTCCCCATGTAATTGCTTCTCTAAAATAATATCCTGTATTTTGTGGTCGTGATCTCAACTTTCCATTACTATCTCTAAAATTCTTTATATCATATCCATCATTTTCCCAGTCTACAAGATAATCATAGTTTCCATACCATTGCCTTCTTTGACCACCTTTATTATATGGAATCCATTTTTTCTTAGTTACAATTAAATCTTCTGCATTTTTTGAATCAAATTTACTTTTTTCTTGTTCTACTTCATACCATTGTCTTATATATTCTGCATTTTTACCAGTAGCCAGCCCTTGTCTTACATCTAAACAATCATCCATTTTTTTTGCTTTCTCAAAATCTTGTATAAGATTTTCGCTTGCCCAATATGCTATTGGCATACCAGGAATTTTTTTAAAATTTTCAACCGAAATTTGTGCATAACTATTTTTTCTTACCGGAAATTCTACAGGTACATCATTTACTATATCTTCTAATTTAATATGATTATAAGTACCTTTGTAATTATCCATAGAAATATTTCTAAAAATACTAACTGCTGTTCCAAAAGCTATATGCATAACCATATTATCCATATGCATAAGTGATGAAATCGTCATATTGTTAAATATCTTTTGCCTCATTTTTTCATAAGAAGATAAAAACATCCAACTCTGCATTGTAACCATCGAATTAAATCCATATGGTTTTAACATAGAACACCATTTTTCAATAAATACAGCAAAAAGATCTGATTTACTATCCTTATAACTTGTTTTAACATATTTTGACAGTTTAGGATTCATTCTTGAACTTCCCATATACGGTGGATTAGTAACAACCACATCATACTTACCTGATAGAATTTTTGCCTGCTCTACAAGTGGTAACAATTGTTCTAATGTTAATAAACCATCTAGATTCATAGCAAATTCTTTCTTAATACTCTCAAATCGATTATATATAACTTCAAAATCCACTGGTTTTACATCAATAATAGATCCATATTCTTTCGCATCCATCATATCTTCTATAATGGAATCTATATCATTCTTTAAATCATTATCTTCATTTGCAAAGTATTCAATAATATTTTTTCCATTCTCTGTTTTAAAAAAGTTACTCTCCTCTATTGCATATATCTTAGGCTGAGGAATATTTCTTCTGCTTAAAAATCTTCTATCATACTGTCTCGCCTTCATCATTAAAGAGAAATACGCAAGCTGTCTTGCTCTTTCATCTATATCAAGACCATAAATATTATTTTCTAATATAAGCCTTACTGCATCTCTCCTCTTATAACCACATGATTCATAAATCTGTATCAAAACATCAAAAAGATAAGCTCCAATATGACCTGAACCTATAGCTGGATCAATGCATTTAATGTCCTCTGGCTTCATATCGGCATATTCTTTCTTTATTGCCTCTAATTTTTCTTGAACCTCTTTTTGTTGCTCTGCTTCTTCTATATAATATTTCCAATTCTCCTTCAATTCATCATCAGGATGTCCTTCAATCCATAGTCTTCCTAGTGAGTTTTCAACCATATATCTTACTATCCAATCAGGAGTAAAAAGCTGTGTAGCTGCTGGAATATCTTCCTTTTGAATTTTTTCGCTTTTTGGTCTACTAAACACCTCATCTTTAGGTTCCGTATTATAATACTGATAAAGCCATCCTATTATCTGAACTTGTTCTTTCCAGTCTTCTTCAGGTATTTCTTTTACCATTTTAGCTATTACAGAATCATTCCTTAGTAGCCCATCTGGGAGAAGAAGCTCTGTGTAGTCATTAAGCTTTTGAAACATACCTGGAAGAACTTCGTTTAAAGCATTACATTGAGTAATAAATAAATAATTAAAAAGTTCCTCTTCCTTGTTACCAGCATTATAAAGTTCTAGAACCTTTGACTTATCAAGCCCTGGTAAATCAATATGTATAGCTTCTGACAGAATCTGAGGTTCAAACTCATTATTTTCTGAAGTGAAAACTCTTATATGGCTAGGTATATATCCATTTACTTCCATAAATCTTATGGCAATAAAACGGTTAAACCATGTATAAGCAACCTCTTCTATAGTTTCATCAAAGCCATCTTTATCTATTTTTTCAATTAATATTCTTCTTGCTTTTTTATCATCAGAAGTCAGGACCTGCCCATTAAGAGCAGTATCCATCTCCTTCATTTCTTTATCTTTTTCTATTCCATATATCTTTGCTTTCTTAGTAACTTTTTCGATAAGTTCTCTTCTTGCCCAGATTGCAAAGTTTTTTATCGCTGTTTTATTCATATCCTACCTTTCCTTTCTTAATTTATTTCTATACCATCACAATCTCCTAAGAGTGTCATAAGATTTTTTTCAATAGTCTCTAGATACTCTCTTATGTCGCTTTCACTTTCCAGAGTTCTTGCAGGGAATATTGATTGCCTATAGAATTTCTTAATATGCTTTTTCTTTTCAGGCTCAGGTGATACTTCAGTTTCTTTTACAGTATCATTTTCTCCACTTTGCTTTCCTTCTTCATCATTACGTCTTCTTTCAGCTTCGGCATTACTTTTTTCAATAGAAATTATATCTTTGACTGCCTGATCCTTTTCAGACCAAAGACTAGGAATAAATCCATCAAGAATTCTAAGACTTTCTGTTTCAGCAATTTCCTTTTTCTTTTGTGTATAAAAATCATCAGTTTTCTTAATTATATTGCCGATAATCCTATCATTTTTATCTCCCCTATGGATTTCTTCCATACATTGTCTTACAATTTCAAGGATTTCTTCACGTTTGCCATAAAGAAGCCTATTATGTCCTTCTCTCACTACCTTCATATAATCATTAAGTTTTGGAACATCCCTATAATCAAAATCGTCTTTTTTAGGATTGATATTGACTATAAGTCTAATTTTATTAAGTGCATCGTTTACTTCACTTTCATTTTGAAGGTAATCAAGGTCTGAACGAAGCAAGCTTTCCAGTCTTGTTGCTTCATCAAATGTATCTACCTGTGACTTAAAGAAGTCTTCAATAGATTCCATATCTTCCTGCATATCTTCAAGCTCATCTTCCATATCAATAAGCTTGTTTACAAGGGCAATATTATCTGTCTTTGCATAAAGAAGATCTGATACAGTAGCCTTTGCTTCAATTATTTTCTTTTTATCAGGATAGTTATTGCCCTCATATTTATTAAGTAATTCATCATAATGGTCTTCTAGATTTTCAAATTTAGAAATAATAAAATCTACAAGTCCATCATCATCTTCTGGCACATCCATAAGGTCAAAGAAATCTCTTAAAAAGTCTCTTGCCTCTTTTATCTTTTGAATACTTATCATTTCACGTTTTTGAATCTTTGTTTTCCCTATTTCACTTCTCTTATATAAAAGTTCTGGAAGCCTCTCATCATCTGTTCTTATGGTTTCTCCACCGTATTTAATAATTACTTTTTGTTCATAGATTAATCTTGCAACTACAGCTGCAACATCTCTTTCTCGCCATCCATAAGGAATAGATGTGAATCTTTTCTGAACATCTGCCATATTGGTAGGAAGGTGTTGCTGGTTTTGAGCTATTAGGTAGGTTTCAATCTCAGTTGCTGCCTTTCTGTTGGACTCTAGTCCTGGCATTATACCATCATCTTCTCTTCCATCAAGAATCTTATAAATATCTTCATCTGAATCTGCATTTTTTGTAATCAAGTCAAGTTTATTATATACATTAGAAACTAGATACTCTAATGCTTCATCAATTTTAGCTTGTGGTGTTCCAGCTTTTACTGTAGTCCTATCTCCATTTATATAAAACTTTGCTTTCATAAAAGCCTCTTTAAGTTCCACTAAGGCATCCTCTTTAAAATGCTCAGCATCGTCTTGTTTACTTCTTATAATATCTTGCATTGATTTTGGAAGTTGTGGGATATTCTTCTTTCTTGCAAACTTATCTATTTTCATAGCATTTTCTATGAAGTTGTAGTATTCCGTATCTTCAAGTACCACAAGAACCTTGTTCTGAGATTCAGTCATCAGTCTAAGTTCCTGTTTATCTATTACGCTTGTTGCAATAGTAAGAATCTCTAGTTCCATTCCTCCAACTGGATTACCATAATTTACACCATCTACTTTTTTATCAAATTCAAAGTCATATTTCTTTTCATAACGGAATTTTTTTGTTGTATATATATTCCCAAAAATCATTTCAGAAATTTTTCTTGTAATCTCGCTTGGATCTACATATTCATCTCTGATTTCTCTTTCTACATCCTGCTCTGCATCAGTAAGAAAATTATATGTATCTCCTATTCTTGCAATATAGTTCTGGTGAATAAGCCTATCCAGTGATTTTTGAATCTTGTTTCTTTCATCAATCTTATCCACTCTTATATCTTCAGCCATCATAATTACAATATTATCAAGATTTGCAGGTATATCTTCCAAATACCTAATCATGTAAAGAAGCTTCAAGACATTAACATCTATAGGTTCAAGACCCTTATCATCTCTTGCTGCTCTTTCTGCTCTTTCTATTACTCTTCTAATTGAACCATCAAGAAAAGTATGAACTGTATCGTAGAACATCCAGAAAGGAATTATTGCATATTCATCCTTATCCTGTACTCTCTGTGCAGCTTCCTGAAACCCCGAAAGCATAGAGCGTTCTCCACCTGATAAATGCTTTCCTGCATTACCATGTTTTCTAATTTCAGAAAACACCTTCTGCATAAGAATAAACTGATATGGCACAAAGGGAAAGTTTATAGAAAACTCTCCTGATCCTTCAAAACCTCTTATATCACCGACTGCTTCCCTAAATTTAAAGAGATTGTCCATAACATTTTTCTGTTTGTCATAAACATCTTCAAGATATGCCTTGGATTCATCATTTTTCTTTAAAATTCTCTTTTGAATAACCTCATCTGCTGATGATGAAGAAAGTGAAAGCCTTGTCTTGAATCTTGCCTGGATTCTTGAAAATTCGTCTGCCCTTGTTCTAATTATTTCATCTAGAGCTTCTTGCCCAGTACACATTACCCAGACTTTTCCCATACACTCTGAGCCTATCTTTTCAACTAAAGATTGAAGATTAAGAAGCATATCAGTATCAGCACCTACATACTGTCCCACCTCATCAATCATGAAAAGAAGCCTATAATTATCTGGCTTACTATCAACATACTCTTTGATTTCAGACACAAGCTGTGCTATTGAAATATCAATTTCTTCAGAGGAGTCAAACCAGTTTCTCGCTGCTGTTTCACTCATACCAAGAACTTCCATAAGTGTTTCAACTACTTCATCTTCACAGAAGTCAAATACATCTCTTGAATCTATCCATGAATCACCATTTTTCTCTTCAAAAACACGTCTAAATTCTTCTGTTTTCCCTTTTCTATCAACATATTGTTCAAGTTTTGCAACTTTAAGATTTTCACCATAAAATCCAAGGTGTTTATAAAACATCTTGGCAAATACCCTTAAAACTGCTGTCTTGTTTTTTCCCATAGGACCTTCTATATCAATATTAAATAGAATTGTTTCTGTAGGAGCCTGTGTCGATTTATCAATCAACATAAATGTTGCTAGATCATCTGTAAATTTTTCTCTGAATCTCTCTACAGTTTTGATTCCATTTACTTCTTTATTTTCTAAAATGTATGAAAGGATTTTTAAGAAGTGAGATTTACCACTTCCAAAAAAACCGGATATCCATACACCTGTATCAGCAGTCGGTCTATCAAAGGAATCTGAATAGTAATTAAAAAAACTTATAAAGTGTTTCTTAAGTTCCCTAGTAATAACATATTCTGAAAGTTCCTGTTCTATTATACTTTCCGTATCTTGATCTACTTTGATAACACCATTTATTTCTCTATTAATGTCATCATAAAACATATTTTGTATTTTCAATTATATTCCCCCCCTAGATCCTAAATTATATTGAACGCTCTATAATACTCATTTGGCGTAAATTCATTAAATAGTATTACTGATCTTCCATTAAAACTTCCTGGATAAAGTACAACTATAGGAATGTCATCAAATCCTGTCTGCAATTCTTCTAAAAGAGAATGAACTCTCATAAAAGGATATACCTCTCCTACTCCTGTAAGTAGAAGAACATCTCCTTTTTCGTGTGGTTCATACTGCATTTTTTCTGCAAAAGCTTTTGTTGTTGAAAACTTTAATATCCTATCTTTAAGGTAGTCGCTTCCTTTTTTTTCTTCCATATCTGGAATCTTCTTAATAATATTTTTTCCCTCACATATTTCCAAAAACACATGATAAAGATTATGACAAATAAGATTACATTCCAGGGAATTATCGTTTTCAAGTTGTTTTGTAAAATGCCTTACTGCCATTTCATCTTCAGGATCATAGCAGAACATTCTTATATTCACTTCATTGCTAAGTCCTTTTCCCGTAAGAAAATCTGGATCTTGAATTAAGTTTCTTAATCTATCAAGTTTTTCATTTATATTACTCACTCTGCTACACTCCTTTACTCAAAATAATTGAAAGCTGGAAGACAAGTTGCATCTCCATTTTCGATTATTTTATCTTTTAGTTTATAATCTAAAAGCACTTCATTAAGCCTTTTAGAACTGGTTTTATCTATATATCCATTCTCTTTTAAGAGACTAGCAAATACCGATTTAAGCTTGTTAATTGTTGAGTCACTCCAACTTGCTACAGTATCATTCTGTTCTTGAAGCCTAGTGAAAAATACATTTAGATCCATTCTGCTATAGGAAAATTTACGGGTTCTGTATTTCTCTCCAATAACAGTAATCATAAACTCCCATATAAGTCTTGAATCTTTCATCATTGCATATAGACATACTTGTCTTGAAATATCCAAAGGTCTATTTATAATCCAGGATACGAGTTCTTCATCTCCAAGTGCATTTAACCTTTTTATACAAGCTCTTGCTCTCATTTTAAGGCTTCTTTCTGTAGGATATTGATATAGATTTTCTTTAAATATTTTTTCTATAGCTTCTTCTTCACTTAATCCTTTCTCAAGTAACTTTGCAGTTATTTTCATTTCATAATACATAAAAGGTTCTCTTGTAAGGGAAGCTATATATGGTGCATTACTATCCATAAAGTACCTCCTTATTTATTCTAATTCTCATTATTTTTTTCTACAGCTATAAATAAATATATCCTATATTCTACAATTAAAATAATTTCAAATATTGGATAAATTTTTTGTATAATATTTCTAATAGTTCTATCTAAGATTTAAAAATTATTATATATTTATTTTCTCAATTAAACAACTTAAAAATATATACAATTATATTATATCTAAATATAACTAAAAAATATTGATAAATTTGAATTTATCAATATTTTATAAGAAACTATTTATTCAATTTATTTAAAAGATCTTTTGCCCAGTTAAAACATTGATTATAACCTTCAATATTGTTATGTTGAATTTTAACTATATATGCATTTGCCGTTGCTGTAATCAACATATATAACAATCTTCTTTTAATTCCTTTTTCAGTGTTGTCTATATCTTTTTTATAACCTTTTTTAAAACTTTCATTCATATCCCATAAAACAAATTCAAATTCATTGTCTCCATACATAACTCTATCAGAATCTATTATGGCTTTTATATTCCAGTTATCATTTTTATCCTTATCGATCAATATATTAGGTTCCCATAAATCGTTATGAACAAGAGAAGTTTTTTTATTTCAAATGTATATGCAATTAAAAAATCATACCAATTATCATATTATAATGATGAATTTAAGCATTTTTTTATATCTTCACTTATCATTATTCTTTTACTTTTTTCTATTAAAAAATTTTTACCAGTTATTGAATAAGAAGGATATACTTTAATATTTTTAAAAAAATATTCATTATTTCTAATTTTATATGTCGAAATATTTGGAATGATTTTTTCACCTACTTCTTCTTTTGCAATATAATTCAAAGCTTTTATTGCAACATCTCCCATAAGCATTATAGATTTTAAATTGTCAAATAAATTCAATTCTTCTTTTAGTATATTTAGATGATCTTTTATTGTTTTTGTTTTTACTATGTATCCTTCTTTGGGAATTTTTATAGTTGTTGTGTAATATATTCCCATCTTTAATAGATCTTCAACATTTTTCAAATCAATTCCTGCATTTGAAAAAGCGGTTGAAAAAGTTTCAAAATTGAAAGAATTTTTGCCATTATATAAATAATCATTTTTGTTTTCTGGTGGAGCTTCACCTATCATGATTATTTTTATTTTGTTTTTGTCGAGGTCTATATTTGGTACAATAAACTCATCGGAAAAGTTAGAAATATTTTCCTTGAGATACTTTAAAATATTCATATTTTTTCCCCCTTTGATTTTTTATATTATAGCATTTTTTAATAAAAAAATATAAACCCCATTTGATATTGATCAAATGGGGTTTTATTTATTCATAATGTGCAATAGCCTCTATTTCTATCTCAGCGTCTTTTGGAAGATTAGAAACTTCAAAAAAACATCTTGCTGGTTTATGTTCTGAAAAAATCTTAGAATATTCATCATTTATTTTTTTAAAATTATTTATATCTTTAACAAATATTGAAATCTTTACTAAATTAAATAATGTTAAGTCTTCGGATTTGAGTATATTCAATATATTATTAATTACAAGACTTGTCTTTTCTTCAATTGTACCTTTTAAAATTTTACCCGTATTTGGAATGATTGGAATTTGACCAGATATGTATAAAAAGTCTCCTGCTTTTACAGCTTGAGAGTAAGGTCCTACAGCTGAAGGAGCTTTTATTGTGTTTATCATTAGCATTTAATCACCTCTATTAACTTTTTATTTCCCTTAGATACGCATATATAGTAAACTTAGAATTTCCAAGTTTTTTTGCTAATTCTTCTACACTTCCTTTTAATAAGAAAAATCCTCTTTTATCCAGTATAGATATGAATTCTATTTTTTCACTTCGAGATAGTTCTGATATTGACTTTCCCATCTTTTTTTGTGCATTATGAATATAATCATCGATTAATTCTTCAAAATCTTTTGGAATAGTTTCTGATTTATTTTCATAATTAGTGTCTAAATCATGGGTTTCAGTCATTTGATTCAATAATTTCTTTATATAATTTATACTTTCTTCATTTTCAAAAAGGGCCATTTTTAATTTTTCAGCCTTTGTAATATCATAATTTATACATAAGAATCCTATTAAGTCATCATTTTCATCGTTTATAAACAAAGTTGTAGCTCTTAATTTTTTATTGTTTGCATTGGCATTATAATTTACCAAATATTTTACTTTATTTTCATTATAATATTGAATTAAAAAGAGTCCTAAATCGGTTAATGGTCCGCCTTTTTTTCTGCCAGAAAGTGAAGCATTTTCTATATGTAAAATAGAATTTTCTGGATTTTTTGCATCATGTAGTACGACTTCATAATCTTCTCCAAGCATTTTTCCTAAACCTTCAGCCACTGGAATAAAAGATTTTAATATTTTATTTATTTTCACAAGACAACATCTCCTTAAACCGAAATTACTATTCAATATTATATTTTATCAAAAGCTTGTTCAAAATCATAAATTATATCTTCAATATCTTCAATTCCGGTTGATACTCTTATCATTCCCAGGTAAATTCCCATTTCATTTCTTTCTTTTTCTGGTATATCAAGAAATGCACAAGTAGCTGGTGGTTGTAAATTTGTTCTAACTCCTCCAAGACTTCCAGCAAAACAACATAATTTAAGAGCGTTCAGAAATTCAACTCCACTTTCTTCATCTTTAACTTTAAAATTGATCATAGATCCAAATTTTGGTAAGATTTCTTTAGCTAATTCATGATTAGGATGAGATTCAAGACCAGGATATGAAACTTTTTCTACTTTTGGATGATTTTCTAAATATTTTGCCAATTTTAAAGCATTTTCACAAGCTTTATCAACTCTTAAAGACATTGTTTGTAATCCTCTTAATAATAACCATGCATTGAAAGGAGATATAGTTCCTCCAAATTTTGTGAGCCTTTCCCATCTCAATTCATATAAAAATTCAGAGTTTCCTGCAATTATTCCACCTAAAACATCATTATGACCACCTATAAATTTGGTTGCACTTTCAACTACAAAATCTGCTCCTAATTCTATAGGTCTTAAAAGTCTTGGACTTGCGAATGTATTATCTACTATATATGTGAGTCCGTGTTTATGAGCTAATTCTCCCAATTCTTTTATAGGGGTTAATTTTATTATTGGATTAGCTATAGTTTCAGCATATATTATTTTTGTTTTTTCATCTATGGCATTTTCTACTTCTTTTAAATCAAGAGTATTTACAAATTTAGTTTCAACACCAAATTTTGGTAATACCTCTTCAAAGAATTCATGTGATGTACTATAAGTAGTTCTATCAGCTATGATATTGTCTCCATTTTCTACTATTCCCATTATTAAAGTAGAAATAGCTGCCATACCAGACGAGGTTACAAGAGCATCTTCAGAACCTTCTAATAAAGCTATTTGTTTTTCGAGTTTTCTTTCGGTTGGATTTCCACATCTCGTATATATATAAACAGATTCTCTATCGCCATCTATAATTTTCTGATAATGTTCTTTGTTATATTGAAAATTAGAAGTCATATATATTGGTTCACTTACAGATTTAGTTTCTGGATTTGGTGAATAATAAACCGCTTTACTTTGAAATTTTAATTTTTTTAATTCTTCATTTGTCATATTATAATCCTCCTAAATTTTTTAGCCTTTAACTGCACTTCCCATTAAACCACCTATTACTTGTTTTTGAAATAATATATATATTAATAAAGCTGGTAAGGCTGATATTAATATTGCAGCCAACATTACAGGATAATTAGTTACATGTTGTCCAACAAAATCTCTTAATCCTATAGGTAATGTTTTTAATTTTGGATCGTTTATTATAACTAAAGGGAATAAGAAATCATTCCATACCCATATAACATTTATAATAGCTGTAGTAAAAGAAGCAGATTTTGCCAAAGGAAGCATAATCTTAAAAAATATTTTTAATTCTCCAGCACCATCTATTCTTGCCGCTTCTATTAATTCTTTTGGAACTGTTATGAAAAATCCTCTCATTATAAAAATTGACATTGGAATATTAAAAGCTATTGTTGGTAATATAAGTCCCATTCTTGTATTCAAAAGTCCCACTGATTTTAAACTTGTTGATAATGGAACGAGTGTTGTATAAGATGGAATAGCCATTACTGCTATCAGAGTAAATACAATAGCTGAAGACCATTTCACTTTATATGCAACAAGAGCATATCCAGCCAAATTTGCAATTATAACTGTGATAAAAACTGATACTAATGTAACCAATATAGAATTGATTGAATATATTCCTAATGCTCCTTCACCCCATGCTTTTATATAATTATCAAAATTAAGGTGGGAAGGCAATTTCCAAACTGAAGAAAAAAATTCACTATTAGTCTTCATAGAGCTATAAATTAACCATATGAATGGAAATATGACTATACAAACATGAATTATAACTATTAAATATACTATAAATTTAGAAAAATTCTTTTTCAACATCAAAGAAATTCACCTCCCCTATGAATAAGCTTTAGATTTACCAATAAGTTTTAAAATTATTAATCCAGATATTATAGTTATTATTAATTGCATACATCCTATTGTAGCTGAGTAGCCCATTTCAAAATCGTTAAATCCAACTTTATATAAATAAGTCGATAAGACTTCACTTGAATGATTCGGACCTCCATTCGTTAGAACAAAAGTGAGTGTAAATGTTTTAAAAGAGTTTATTATACATAATAAAGAAGTTGATTGAATAGAGTCTTGAATCATTGGTATAACAACACTAAAAAAATTTTTATAATTATTTGCACCATCTATTTTTGAAGCATCAAATATAGATTCTGGTATATCTTGAATAGCTGCTACAAATAAAAGAATATACATACCTATATAAGTAAAGTTCATAGCATTGATAACTGCTAAAAAGGCAGTAGATGGATCTCCTACCCATCCTCTTGTCAAAAAATCGAGATTTAATCCTCTCAAAACACCATTTATTAAACCAAAATATGGGTTATAAATAAAATTCCAAAGAAGACCTATACAAATCTCACTTATAACAATAGGTATTAAATACAAAAACAAAAAGATTTTTCTACCTTTTTTTATAACTCTGACAAGCCAATAAGCTATTATTAATGCTAAAAAAACTTGAAAAATTACAGTTAATAAACTTAAAGATATATTATTAGTCAAAGATTTCCAAAATATTGAGTCTTGAAATATTCTTTTATAATTAGAAAAACCAATAAAAATCTTTTCTGCTGCACCATTCCATTTAAAAAATGATAAATAAAAAGAATAAAAAACTGGATATGCCATAAATAATATTAAAAATAAAAATGCCGGCGATAAAAAAGACAAAGCTCTTTTATTTTCTAATTTTTCTATTTTATTAAGATATTTTTTTTCAATTTCAGCCATAAATTTCTAACACCACACTTTCATTTCTAATAATGTTAAAAAATAATTTTTTTAGTTTCTGTTCACAGAATCTTTTATGGCTTTATCTATTTTTTTAACAGCTTCTTCTGGTTTGATACTTAAATCGTAAATACTTTGAATAGTATCATAATATACTTGCATAGCTTTTGGTGGCATTGCTGTATCATAAAAAGGATCTAAATTATTAGCTTTTTCTATAGTGTTTTTGTTTACTAAATATAATAATGGATCTGCTGTTTCTTCAGTAACCGCACCTTTAACACATTCTAGTGTTTTTCTTAATTTTACATATTCTTTTGCCATGTCTAATGATGTAATATGTTTTAAAAATAAAATTGCATCATCTTTGTTTTGACATTTGTTTGAAATTGCAAAACAAGCAGCGACACCTGCAATTACATCACTTTGATCTCCTTTAGAATTCGCAATTTTTGGAAATTCAAAATATCCACATTCAAAATCTTTTCCAGCTGCAAGATTTTGACCTAATTGCCAAGTTCCATCCATAGTCATAGCTGCCATACCATTAAAAAATAGCATATCACTTTCAGTTTCTGTCATACTGTTTATTCCCATAGGGAAATAATTTCTTTTTACCATATCTTGAATTAATTTAAAAGAATTAATCGCTTCTTCTGTATTAAAAGAATAATTTGGATCATTTCTTAAATATCCTTGAATTATTCCAGATTTATCGAATCTCAACATAAAATAATGAAACCAAAATGGACCTGCCCAAAAATCTTTATTTCCTAAAGATATTGGTATAATTCCTTTTGATTTTAAAAAATCACATACAGTAAAGAGTTCTTCTAAAGTTTTTGGTGTTTTTAAGTTATATTTTTCAAATATCTTTTTGTTATACCATATTTGTACTGTATCGATATCTATAGGAACAGCATAAATATCATCATTTACAGTAACTCTATCGAGAGCTGATTCTAAAAAATCATTTTTCCAATTATTTTCATTTAAATCTTTAGTAAGCGGGTAAATCAAACCTGAATTAACAAATTCATCTAATGTTCCGCCAGGTAGAGCATAAAAAACATCTGGTGGATTTCCTGCAGCCATAGCTGTGTTTAATTTGATTTTATATGAAGAATGTTCTAATGCAACTTCTTCAATTTCAATATCTGGATTAGCTTCTTTAAAAGAGTCTATCCATTTTCTTGCCAATGCAACTTTTGAATCCTGACCAGCATATGCATGCCAAATAACTAATTTTCTTTTTTCAGATAAACCCATAGAACAAATGAATAAAAAAGATAAAATCATACAAACAAAAAATTTAAAATTTAAACTCTTTAACATACAAAAACCCCCTTCTTAAGCTTTATTTCATACAATTTATTTTATATTTTATAAAATAGCAAAATTTTTATTCGATAATTAAGGGTAAAAATAACCATTAATAAAACAAATAAACCATTTAAATAATAAAATCGAACCCATACAATAATTTGTATGGGTTCGATTTTTATAACAATAATTTGTATTTTTTAATTTGTTCTTATTTTATTTATGAAATTAATATAATCTCTTTGAACTTTTTTATAGTCTTCAAATCTATTTTTATTATTTTTGTTCCATTTATCCATGAAAGATAAAAGTTCTTCTTTTAATCTTTCAGTATTTTGATCTGTGTATTTTTCTTCTACTTCTTTTAAAATATCTTTCAAATACTCTTTCATGTCTTGATATCCTATCATATAATATAAATAATTAGATAATTTTTTTAGATCTTCTATTTTAAGTTCTTCTTGATTTATGAACATATTCCATTCCATTATAAAACGTTTCATGTTTTTTTCTATATAAAACATAATATCTTTTTTAGCTTCGACTGGAGGTTTATGAATAATTGTGAGATCTTTATCGGATATATAATAACTTCTAAATATATTTTGTTTTTTACTTATATTTATGTATTTATTACCATTTTCATATATAAGTCTTGATGCAAGTAATAAAGAAAAATCTTCTCCCCTTGGAACATCTAGAGGGTATAACATTTTTTCTGCAAATTCTTTTCTAACTATCATATTTCCACCAAAACCAAAAGTACTTTCTTTTATATTTTCATCTTTGGATAATTCTATTATATCCATATCCATAGAACTAAATTTTTTCCAAGATTTAACAGGATCTTCTCCCATGATTCTGACAGTTCCATTTTTTTCATAAGGGGCTGTTATTATAAATTTATCAGGATTTTCTTTTAATATTTTAACAGTTTTTTTAAAGTAATTTTTTCTCAATAATTCATCATCATCTATTTGTATTATTATATCTTCTTTATTGATCAATGGAATTATAAATCCTTGATTTCTTATTTCTGGATACCCTTTAACACTAAAAAAATCAGATTTATATTTTTCTCTTAAATTCAAAATATCTGTATTTGTATAGATTTCATATTCAAAACGTGATTCATTCATTAATTTATTTACTTTTTCATATATTATATTATCTTTTTTTGTAATTTCATTTGCAGCAATTGCAAATATATACAATTTTATTTCTTCATTTTCTGGTACTTCAAGTTCATTTATACTTTTTAAAGTATCAAAAAAAGTATTTTTTTCTTCAAATTCTTCTAAAGGAGTTGGATGATCAAAGGGATGCTTTTCTCCTTTTTCTGTTGTTAAATATATGTTTATAACAATAGCATTTTTCATTTATTCACCTCGTAGTATCTCTTTTTATAAGTTTAACAGGTATAAGTATTTCTGTGTCTACATCTTTTTCATTTATTAAATCTAAAAGCATTTTAAATGATTTTTCAACTATTTCATCAACGGGTTGCTCAACAGTAGTCAATGCTGGTGTTGAGAAATTGGAGAGTGGTATATTATCATATCCTATAATTGATATATTATCTGGTATATTTATATTTCTTTCATTCAATGCTTTCAATGCACCAAAAGCTTTTTCATCACCAGAAATTATTATTCCATGTGGAATTTTTTTCATGTTTTTACAGTAATTATATGTATCTTGAAATGTTCTTATGTTTATGAGTATATTATTTTCATTTATTTTTATTTTATTGTCTTCAAACGCTTTTATATATCCTTTTTTTCTCTTTATATTCAATGTATACTGAAGATTTCCAAGCATTAAAACTATATCTGTTAATCCATTTTTTATTAAATGATTTGTGGCTTGATACATCCCAGAGAAACTATCAGTTGCAACAAAAGGTGTTTTTGAATTCGTTTCACCTATTGTGACAAAAGGTATTCCAGCCTGCTGAAAAATTTTAACTTTTTTATCATTTTCTTTTATATTAAATATTATTGCACCATCTACAAATCCAGATTTCAAAAGATGCATTCCATTGAAAGGATTTTTTTGTTCGGATATATATTCAGTCATAAAAACATTATAATCATATTCTGCCGCTTTATCTATTATTTTTTGAAATAGTATTGAATACCATTGACCTGGATATGTATTTTTTTGTTTTTCTATTACTATCATTATATTATTCATAGTCTTTTTTCTCAGACTCTTTGCAAAAATATTCGTTTCAAAACCAGTTTCTTTAAGTACCTTTTCTATTTTATTTCTGGTACTTTCTTTTACATTTGGATTATTGTTTATAACCCTTGAAACTGTTCTTATAGAATATCCTGTCATTTGAGATATATCTTTTATTGTCAATTTTGAATCTTTCATTTTAATCACCTTTTTTATTTATTAAAAGCATTGAGTTTACAGGTCTTACCATTCCAGCAGATGTATAATTAGATGTACAAGGATATGATAATTCAAAAAACTCTTTATCTTTTATAAATCCAAGACAACTCGATGCTCCTCCATCAATATTCATTATATTTTTAACATCTTTTATCTCATTTTCAACCATCTTGACGATTTCATCGAATCTTACACCTTTGCTTTCTTTTGTTCTTCCTGAAAAAACTATAAAGAAAAATCCATTTTTATGGTCATTTCCAATTATAGTTCTTGGCCCTCTCAGCCACTCTTGAACCTGAGTTTCTTGAGTTTGCATAGATAGAGGATTGTACCATCCTTCAACTTTAAAATTTTCATATGCTTCTTTTTGTGTCTTAACTAAATTTTTTCCTTCTTTATATAATAAAGTTCCTCCACCAAATATTTTATTATAATTTTTATTTTTATTTATTATAATT